>JAMXLQ010000040.1 GCA_024280975.1 Methanosarcina sp. | reverse complement strand
TTCAAACACAGGAATCATTTTACGAACTTCGTCTTTTCTGGACAAATCAAGGTCGTGAACTATTACGCACTGTTTGCTGCCGGCATCAGCTTGTACTTCACCCCAGGCGTCAATTATCATTGAATTTCCGAAATATGTGCAGTCCGGAGCCGAACCTGTACGGTTGCAGGCAATGTGTGGGATCTGATTTTCGATTGCTCTTGCTCTTATAAGAGTCTTCCAGTGTTCAGACCTAGGATTCGGGAAAGCTGCAACTGTTACGAGGAAATCGGAACCGGCAAGGGCAAGTTTTCTTGCAACCTCGGGAAAACGGAGCTCGTAACATATTTGGAAACCAATTTTAAGGTTCTGTTTTTTTAGAGTTATGGGTTCGATTAAATTACCTCTGGAAAAATACTGGTTCTCATCCTTAAAGGGATGAGTTTTCCGGTAACTGCCTACAAGAGCTCCTGATTCAAAACAAAAGCCGAGATTGTAGTAAAAAACAGAATTACTGAAGTCAGAAGGAGGAAAATTTTTGGAGTAAGTTGCTTTATCAGTTACTTTCCTGCTATCAGAAATTTCCTCCAAAGCAACTTTTTCGATTATAGAACCCATGATAATACAATCGTTTGCTTCTGAAAAACATGCCAGGTTTTCAAGGATAGGGGAAGGCAAGGTTTCTGCTGCATGGTCAAAGTGTTCATAACAAAAACCTGTTGAAAAAACCTCAGGAAAAACGATAATTTTGGCTCCTCTATTCACGGCTTCAAGAGCCATATAGAGAGCTTTTTCAAGGTTCTCCTGCTTTCTGCAATGCAGCACATCCATCTGGATACAGGCAATTTTCATGTCCGAAACACCAGCTAATTATTAGCAAACGGTTTGAATCCTGCTAATGTAAAATTTGAAATTTAAAGAAAATGAATTGAAAGAAATAAATCGAAAGAGATGAATTGAATTTCGCTTCTTCCAATTTAAACAAGTTAGGACTTACGCAGTTGAAATCCATAATCAGGCACAGTGGCCGTTACATTGAAAAATTTGTTTTAGGCAGTCATAGGTTTAATGCTATTGATTTTTCAGTTCAACCGCGTAAGTCCTACAAGTAAAGGTCTTCAGGAGAGCAAGGTAGTTTGCTTGCTCTTTGCTACCAGGCCTTCAAGATCAATCCTGTGTTTTATCAACCCTGCAAGGACCTCATTAGCAAGCCTGGTTACCTCTTCCCTGCTTTCCCTCATCTCATATGCGGGGTCATCAGAAGGGATCTCAATTTTTGTAATATCGGCTCTGGCTTTTTTCAAATGTGCCTCCTGTGACTCGCAGACTATGCCTGGCTTCTCCATATACTGATCAAGATGTTTTTGAGTAATTCCTATAAGCTTCAATTCTCTGCGGAAACAGGGCCTTTCGAATAACCTGGAGACAACATATACTCCCACAGGAATCCTGAAATCCAGATTGATTTTAAGAAGCTGGGCCCTGAGAATAGAATAGATCTCTTCCGGATCTGAAAGTTCCGGAGACCTGGACTCCTTGCCTTTTTCGGCTAGAGGCTCCATGGTCTTTTCAGGCAGGGCATAAATTTTCGAAGGGGGAACTTCAGTTTCTTCCAGAATTTCAAGGTCCCTGAGCGCCCTGAGATAGCCCGTAAGAACCAGGCGGTGCTCATCTATGCCTCTGGCTTTCAGTTCTCTGGAAAGCCCGCTGATTGAGAGCCGCTTGCCTTCAAGTAGTTCCAGGAGTTTTAAGTTGAGTTTTTCTTCCATCTGTACCGACATCACGTTTTATTGCTCTTAATTAATTATTCAGGGCTCAGGTCGAAAAGCATCGTCTTCCTTCGGGGGAACCGGGCAAATAACCCTACTTTTTCCTGAATATTTGGAGAAGACCTGACCATTCCCTGTCTGGGAGGCGAATAAACAAGAAAATTGCAGGGAGTAATACACGATGTAATTATCCTGCATAATATAAACCTTATGAGAGAGCCTAAGGATAAAGTCTAGAGAATTTGGGAAGAGATTGGAAAATTCAGTAAAAATCTGTCGAATTCTATAGAGAAAAGATAAGGGAGTTTGGTCTGAGAAAGATAAACAGGAAATTTTCTGAAATGAAAAAATACACTATAATGTAATAGACCATTTCCTATGAAGAAAATGTCTGAAATAATATTAGGAACTTAATCATCTAATATTTATTGTTGTCTAAATAAATAAGAATTTAGCTTTTTTCCAGCAGAATCGAAGGGCAACACTTAAAAATGATAATTGCCATTTGAATTAGGCTTAAATTGATTATTTCGCAAGGATGCAAAGATGATTATAAAGTTAATTCCCAAAAAAGTATTCTTTACAAGTGGAGTTGGTACACATCCCGAACAGCTTGAATCATTTGAAGTTGCACTCCGGGATGCAAATATTGAGAAATTTAATCTTGTAACTGTAAGTTCTATCCTGCCCCCTAATTGTGAGATTGTATCCAGAGAAGAAGGTCTGGAAGAGTTGAGTCCCGGAGAAATCGTATTTTGTGTAATGTCCAGGATCTCCTCAAACGAGCCAAGAAGGACACTCAGTACATCGGTGGGATGTGCACTCCCACAAAACACAAATAAGCACGGTTATATTTCAGAATATCACGCCTATGGAGAAACTGCTCAGGATGTTGGGGACCATTCAGAGAAACTTGCGAGAAGCATGTACAGTACCTGGACAAATGAAGCACCTCTCAGAACTCTCAGTTTTCCCAGATCGTCTTCCGTAGATGAGCACGGAGACTGGATGACCGTGATATCTGCAGCAGTTTTTACTATCTGAACATTAACAGGTATGCCTGTAATTATTTCTGCAATTGTTTACAAACTACTCTGGAATACTAAGCTGCTCGTCATGCTGTTAATTTCACATTCTTTGCTCCTGATTCAAGCCCGGCAAATTAGTTTTCCTTAAGAAGATCCATCTCTGTTGGAGGTCGTCCAGTCGAAGAGGCCGCATATATTGATATTTAATAAAAAATATATAATTATCTAGTGCTATTTGAATTTCTTACCGCCTGTTGCCAAACGCCTTCGAATGCCTTCAGGTGTTGGAAATCACATGTAAAACAATCACTATCTGCTTATTAGGAGAATGGTATGCATCTTAATGTATTCACCGATAACCCAACCGTTCCGATAGATGTAAAAGACAGGTCTATAAGCGAATTGATGGACGGGATGCTCAAAACAGGCTTTCAGGGAAGGAAGCTAGCCGAATCCGTCCAGGCCTGGCACAACATGCTGAAAGAAAAGAATATGACTGTGTTCATGGGCCTATCCGGGGCTATGGTTCCTGCTGGCATGCGCAGGGTAATTTCTTATATGATCCGGGA
The DNA here is from genome assembly GCA_024280975.1 of Methanosarcina sp. Taxonomy (GTDB): domain Archaea; phylum Halobacteriota; class Methanosarcinia; order Methanosarcinales; family Methanosarcinaceae; genus Methanosarcina. The sequence goes on along the minus strand of JAMXLQ010000040.1, from coordinate 3,678 downwards.
AAGGATGATAGACTGTCTTGTAAGCACAGGGGCTAACCTGTTCCATGATTCACACGAAGCGCTTGGCAAGAAACACTATGTGGGTTCACATCTGGCTGACGATGAAAAACTCTTCAAGCACGGGGTGGACAGGATTTATGACGTTTTTGCAGTTGAGGAAGAATTCAGGGCAGCAGATAACCTGATTGCGGATTTTGCGGAGCAAATTGGGGAAATTTCCTGTTCATCAAGAGAGTTCATTTACTTGCTCGGAAAAGAACTGGTAAGGCGTGGAGCTGCAGAGGATTCTATAGTGGTAAGTGCATACAGGCACAATATCCCTATCTTTGTTCCTGCACTTTCGGATAGTTCAATAGGAATCGGGCTTACCATTGCAAGAAGAAGGGGACTGAAACTTGAGATAGACCAGATAAAAGATGTTGACGAGGTCACGCAGATTGTAGAAAAATCAGGAAAAACTGGAGTTGTCTATATTGGAGGTGGAGTCCCGAAGAATTTTATCCAGCAAACCGAAGTAATAGCCTCTATTCTTGGAATAGATGTTGGAGGGCATGATTACGCAATTCAGTACACTGCTGATGCTCCGCATTGGGGAGGACTTTCAGGCTGTACTTTTGACGAAGCCGTTTCCTGGGGAAAAATCGCGGTTCAGGCAAAAAAAGTGCAGGTCTTCGTGGATGCTACCATAGCTCTCCCTATTGTTGCCCATGCACTCCGTGAAAAATGCCGTGAATTTGAACGGAATGCCCCGATTTTTAATTGGAAAGGGCCCGAAGGGCTTGATATCGATTACAAAGAGTAATCAAATTACAAATGTTTATTATATTTGAAAGCTTATAACGTAAGACGAGAAGGAGAGGAGTAAATGGGTAAAAGAACTCGAATAATTAACGATCCTTCCTATTTAGTACCATTACTCAGGACTTTTGGGTCAAGAACTCACAAAAAGATATTTGACGCACTTTCAAACAAATGGATGACCAGAGCAGAGATTGACGAGTTCATAGGTGCAGATTCGTCAAAAAGCCTTCATATTCTGAAAAAAGCCGGACTTCTTGAGAGCCAGTGGAGAGTTCCCGAGGCAGGGCAAAAACCCTCCAAAGAATACCACAGTTCCTATTCTAAAGTTCAGGTTAACTTTCAGTGCTCTTTCGAGGATTTGAGCGATATCATCATGCTGACCTTCAAGCCATATGAGGAGGTCAAAGACGCAATCGAAGAACTGGAGAGACTGGTAGAAGAAGGCAATACCTCCATGAGCAACCTCACACGTACGCTTAATAGAAACCCATTTTATATATGTTCTGTTGCTCGCAGATCTGAAAGGCTTTCGGTAATGGGACAGAGGTTAAAATTAATTGAAGATGTAGAGGAGAACTACGATTGATGATCAAAATCCTCCAGACTAAAAGCGGAGTAACCAAGTTTCAGGTCCTTATCGAAATTGCAGCCCACCAGCCGAATGTAAGACAGAAAGAAATTGCTGCAAAGATTGGAATAACTCCCCAGGCAGTTTCCGAATATATTAAAGAGCTTGTAAACGATGGGCTGATAGTTACTGAGGGCCGGGTTCGGTACAGGATTACAAAAGAAGGTGTAGAATGGGTCCTTGAAAATGCCACTGAAATGAAGCAGTACGCCCGCTTTGTCATGGAGGATATAATCAGCCACGTTTCAACCTGGACAGCCATTACAAAAGAGGATGTCGAAGAAGGCCAGCAGGTATACCTGAAAATGGAAAAGGGACTCCTGTACGTAAGCAGCATAGAAAAAACAGGCGCATCAGGCAATGTCATTTCCAATGCAGCTGCAGGAGAAGATGTAGGAGTAACAAGACTGAAAGGCCTGATTGACCTGGAAAATGCTACAATTACAATCTGCAAGGTTCCGAGGATTGAGCGTGGAGGATCAAGAAAAGTATACATTGAACGCCTGAGGACCCTGACAAGCTCAAAACCCTATATAGCCGCTATCGGTGTGGAAGCCCTGATATCCCTGCGCAAAATAGGCATAACCCCTAATGTCATGTTCGGAACTAACGAGTCAGTTATCGAGGCTGCATACCATGGACTGTCATCTCTTGTTGTCTCAGTAGACGAACAGGTTCCTTCCCTTCTTAACAGGCTGGAGACCGAAAATCTTGAGTACGAACTCGTAGACCTGACACTTGAGTAACACCTGTTAATTTTAAAATAAATTCCAGGCCTGCGGGTCTGGGTCAAAGACTTCTATTTTTTCCGAACACTGTCAGCTGCTGGGTAGCTTTATTGGAATCTTTCAGGATAGCTGAAACCGTTGAGCTGCAAGCGTTGGTCCGCACAACCATTTCGCCGGTTGATACGCCATACCACGCCGTAAAACATATTTTTCGCTCAAGCCTTTTCAAAAAAGGCTTATGTTGCGCCGGTTTATCACGCAGAAAATGCCGTTTTCGATCAAACCTTTTCAAAAAAGGTTTGCGCTCAAACCGTTTCAAAAAAGGCTTGTGAAAAGGCTTGCCATAGATTTATCATTAAATAACATATTTCATATAACTAGGAGATTTTCCATGAAGCTGATCGCGCTTTCTGATACTCATCTGAAGACAGGAGAAATTCCTCCTCAACTTCAAACTCTCCTTGAAGAGTGTGATCTTATAGTTCACGCAGGGGATTTCAGTACTGTAGAAGCCTACCAAGCCTTTAATGCCTTTGGCAAATTAAAGGCAGTTTTTGGAAATGATGACGTCTCCGAACTCAAAAAGCTACTTCCCGAGAGAATGAAATTCGAAGTTGAAGGGGTGAAAATCGGAGTTGTACACGAGGGAGGACTTTCAGTTACCGACACAACTGCGCAGGGCTACCTGGCAAAAGAAATGGAGGTAGATATCTTGATTTTTGGGCACCTGCACAGACCTTTGATAGAGAAAAGGGATGTTGTTCTTGTTTGTCCTGGCTCTCCTACGAAACCAAGAATGTCAAGCCCAAGTGTTGTAGAACTCATAATCGAAAAAGGAAGCATCAACGGCAGGGTAATTACTCTTGAAGGTGATACTTGTCAATATATAAAATTCCAGGATTCCCTGGAAAAACGCACGCAAGAAAAAACTGAATGAAAAAAGGTTTGAGTACTTTAAACTCGCAAATATAAGTCAAAGGGAATCATACTACTGACTCTTCTGTGCAATATTCCTTTGCACTAGCTTATTTTCTTTAACAACGGTTCATTTACTTCTTGAAGTTGACACATGCATTGCTAAGCAGACTCATAGAAGTTAGCTTCTATAAACTGATTTACAGTGTTTCTAGTTTGAACATAACACCTGTGCCCTGAAGGCTCAAGTAGACCTTATCCCCAAATTCTAGAATCCTCTCGACACTGACATTACTGTTCCAGTTGTATACAAAATCGTAACTGCCTTGCATGGGTTCGAAACCCAGAGACATCAGCCGTCGGTTAATTTCTGACGGGCGAGCTCCTTCACTGCTGAACCAGACCAAAAGATAGGTTTTCACAGGATCATCTCACTTATCGGTTTAATAATCAGTTTAATATTAATATTTAAGTCTCATTCAAACACGATTTATTCATTTTATACAATGTCTCTTTTATTTATCAACATTTTGTCTCTTTTGACTCTAAGAAGCCTGTGATAATAAAGAAGGAGATGAAGCATTCTTCCCTGCCTTTACCGGAAAG
>JAMXLQ010000039.1 GCA_024280975.1 Methanosarcina sp. | reverse complement strand
GAATAATATGGAGATAGGTAGGCCTTAGCCTGCTTGTCTATTCTCTCACTTCTCTTATTAGATACAACGTTACAACATTTCTCGGATAGGGTCTAAGTCAAAATTGTGATTTATTTAAAAAGATCTAAGAAAAAAATCTCTATTTCAATCCTGAATTACATAATTTCCAGTCGCCAATAAGTCATCTACTGTTACAAAATTAAATCCTTTTTGCTGTAATTTCGGGATCGCTCTGTCTAAAGCCGATATAATCCCGAAATTTGCCTCATGAGTTCCACTGTGTCCATCGTGACATAAAATAATTGATCCGTTTCCAGTATTTCTCATTATGTTGTTGTAAATATCTACTGGTCCGTATTTGTATTTGAGAGATCCATCAAGAATAACAGCAGGTTCGGTGGAACTATCTGCTGAGCGACAGCTCCATAAAACGGTTTTAAGGTCAAGCGCTTTTGCTATGTTATTTACTCTATCGTTAATGCTGCCATATGGAGGACGGAAATACATGGGGGTTTTTCCGATCAAATTAGTGATTATATTTTTAGTTCTGGACAATTCATTATTAAGAATTTCTTCATCAGTAAGTCCAGGAAGAGCTAGATGATCATAAGAATGAACGGCTATGAGATGACCCTCATCATTCGCACGTTTGACAACTTCGCTGCCCGTTATGTATTTGCCTGTATAATCTTTATCAACGATATTTTTGTCAATACAGTAACCAAGGCAAAAAAATGTGGCTTTAGCTCCATGCCTTCGAAGCACATCAAGAATATATGGGGTTACTTTTCCTGGACCATCATCAAAGGTCAGAGCAATATTAGGGATTTTTGGATTACCTTTTACGATTATCTCATTTGGCATCAGAAACACTTATTAAGTTTTTGGTTAATTTTTTACTTAAGTCGACGTTTAAACCTTAATAATGGCATTTGGAAAGGATGAGGGATGTTTGTCTTGGATTTAACGTAAAAGATAGAAAAAAATACATGTCTTTTCTAGAGTTTCCATTATTGTTTGTATATGTATAATGACTGCTTTTAATCTCTTCTGTTTATACCATAAAATATCAGTCATTTTATATATCAGATGCAGACGATCACTTTGTAACGTATGACCTGAAAGGTCATAATATCTCAATAGATTAGGATCAAACTTCTCAGAGTTAAGGAAAAATTAGAAATTTAAGGAAAAATCAGAACTTGAGCCACAAAGAGTAACAAGATAGATTATAAACATAATTGGATATGTGTATTATTACATATCCACTACAGTTAATATATACATTTTTTTCGGTAACTGACTCGGCAAGTCTATTAAATAGTGTTACTCTTTCTTAAAAGTTTGTGCCCTTCCCGGACCTACTGAAATGTAATTTATGGGTACTTTCATCAATTCTTCCAGTCTTTTGACATAATTTCTGGCATTTTCCGGGAGTTCCTCGAAGGCTTTTACTTCCATGAGGTCAGTTTCCCAGCCAGGAAGATCTTCGTAAACAGGCTTGCATTCAGCAAGATCTTCTGTAAGTTCTGGAGGATATTCAAGATTTTCTCCCTTGCAGGTGTAGCCTGTGCAGATCCGGATAGGATTAAGGCCTGTTAGTACATCCAGTTTGGTCAGGGAAATCTCGGTATATCCATTAAGAGCAATGGCTTTTTTCAGTAGTGGCAGATCGAACCATCCACATCTTCTGCCCCTGCCGGTAGTTGTCCCGAATTCACCTCCGGCTTTCTGCATTCTTTCCCCAAGTTCTCCTATAAGTTCTGTGGGAAGCGGACCTTCACCTACTCTTGTGATATAAGCTTTTACTATAGCAATTACATTATTTACTCTTGTAGGGCCAACTCCGAGATTCGCACACGCAGAGCCTGCGATTGTAGAAGAAGAAGTTACAAATTTCTGGGTCCCATGTATAACATCGAGATGAGTTCCCTGAGCAGCTTCAGCCATTACGTGTTTTTCTTCATCAAGAGCCTTATTAATTTCCCTGGAAACATCTGTTACATATGTGGCAAACTGTTTGCCCAGCTCAAGATATCTTTCTATTAGCGCCGGGTTCCTGACGATTTTCGGGTCTCCCCCCATTGCTGCTATTTCCTTTTCTTTTTGGGGAGCAAGTTCCTCAAGTCTTGCAAGAAAACGTTCACGGTCTACAAGCTCAGCCACACGGAATTCGTCTCTTGCTACTTTATCGATATAAGCATAGCCTATTCCGCGTTTTGTGGTTCCTATTTTCTCTATCCTTGACGCTTCCCTTAACCCGTCCATCTCTATATGATAGGGCATAATTATGCTTGTCTTCGCATCTACGCCAAGCTTTTCGGCATCTACTTTTATGCCGTGTTTCTCAAACATTGTGATTTCTTGAGCCAGAACCTCAGGATTCAGGACAACCCCAGGCCCGATCAGAACTCTGGCATCAAGCAGAATACCTGAAGGGATTAAGTGCAATTTGTAAACCTCGTCTCCTACCTTGACCGTGTGGCCTGCGTTATTCCCTCCCTGGAAGCGGGCAACAATGTCATAATCTTTTGCAAGAAGGTCAACAATTTTGCCTTTTCCCTCGTCACCGAACTGCGCGCCTGTGATTATCGTAAACATAAAGCCCTGATTCGGGCTTAACTATTAATAACTTTTTGTTTCGCCCAAATTCCGCTTCGAAAAAGACGATGTCCGTTTCGCTTACTTCGTTCGCTCAAGCAGACTTAATATAAAACCGACAGGAAAGAGGGCAATAGGATTTAGAGGAATGAGATTTTGAAAATCAGCAGGCTAAGAAGCATGAGTATTATTGCGAGGATTGCTGCGGTTTTTGCACTTTCTTTGTCGTTTCCGAAGATAATCGGGATCGGGCCGAGCATGATTACTCCTCCTGCTTTAATTTCGGACCTTGCCTCTCTTGTAGAGGGCTTTTCTTGAGAGGGGATTTCGGAATCCAGATGGCTTCCAAAACTGGTATTTCTTCCGGACGCGTCTGTCCTGTTTGAGTAAGTCTGTGTTGATCTGGATTCCTGGTACATGCTTAGAGCTATGCCTATCATAATTAATAAAAACCCGATGAGTATTGTGAGAAATCCAATTGTAAAAAGCATACTTCCGTCAATCAACGTCTCGTTTTCCATAGGAATAGATAAAGGATTGATATCATTAATCCAAGCCCCAGCATGTTTGTCGTTATTTCAGGAGAAGAACCAAAGACTATCGGGATTGGGCCGAGCATAATCAGCCCACCCATCTGGCTGCTTGTCGAATGCCGGATAGTGGTAATAATTACACTTAATAATAATATGATAAAACCAACAAATGTGACTGTTGCGCCTACTCTCAGAAAATCCTGTGATGTACGCATGTGGAATCATACAATGCTTTCATTATTAAATATATCTTTTTAAATTTTTACTTCTGTGGCTTGTTTTATCCTTTTTCTAGTGAAGTTGCTAATTTTTATATAAAGTTCTGTATGCGGTTGTAAAAGAAAGATAGTTGACAATTGCTTTTTAACTGTTTACAAAAGGACACCTTTTTCTAGCAAGATTTTCTTTTCAAATCGAAGATAAGACTTATGTTTTTTGCCTTTCCCAGTGGGGTTAGAGTTAAGTTAAAGAACCAAGTTAAAGTCAGTCTCTTTCTCTAAATTTCGGCCTGGCAATTTCCGGGGATGATTTGCTTGAATCTGGAGAATACGACATCATAATATAGAAAAAAGAAAATATGAGACTGAAAGGAATACAATTTTGGCAAATCTCAAGCGAATGTTCGAAAGAATTTAATCGAAAAATTAAATAAATATTTAGTCGGAATATTAAACTGGCTACAAGTGCCACAGGAATGTATATATACCCTTTTTATAATTAAGTAGATATATTAATTTAAGCATGATAACATCTTAACAGTATCTAGCATCTTAATAGGTAATGCGAAAAGATAAGGGTATCTTTTAAATGTAATTTTAACATCTAATGTGTGTGATTCATACTGTATAACGGGGGATTTTGTGAGAAGGATTTTTCCTGGTTTTCCCGGTTCTAAGGCTTTACTTTTTGTAAAAGCCGAGACAGAATGTAATTACCCTAGACGATTTGCATAAGACGGATACTTCTTTGGAAGGTAAAACTTAAAACTCGATTACTTAACTGACTGCGATTAGTCAACTTGGTTGTAGACACAGTTAATAAATCCGGAAGCCAGTTAGCCTTCAAATCAATTTTATTCACAAATTAATATTCCTGAGTGAACTAGTCTTTAAACCATGTATACACCCAATTTCACACGATAAAAAGGTGGTTTCAAATGTCAGAAGACAGTGCAATAAGATCTTCTCTGGAAGATATAAAAACAAGAGTAGAGTTCCAGCTTGAGAGCGGGAAGATCAATGCTGAAGATGTGAAATCTCTCTTAACCGAAATAGAAATCATGAGGATCCAGAACGAGAACATGAAGGCTAGACTCCTTGAAGCAAGTGTAGCTACAGGAAGGCACCTTCAGGAAATTAATAAATTGAAAGCTCATTTGGAACAGCTTACCGAACCTCCTCTTTTCATTGCAACTATCCTTGAGGTAAATGGAGAAATTGCACTTATAAGACAGCATGGGAATAACCAGGAGGTTCTTACCCAGATCCCTGAAGAGTGCATTGGAAAGATTGAACCTGGCATGAGAGTTGCAGTAAACGGAGCATATTCAATTATTTCCGTAGTCAGCAGGGCCGCCGATGTTCGGGCTCAGGTAATGGAACTCATTAACTCCCCTGGAATAGACTACAGCATGATTGGCGGGCTGGACGACGTGCTTCAGGAAGTACGGGAAAGTGTTGAATTACCGCTTACTGAGCCCAAACTTTTCGAGGATCTAGGAATCGAGCCTCCCTCAGGTGTTCTGCTCCATGGTGCCCCGGGAACGGGCAAGACCCTTATTGCAAAGGCTATAGCCTCTCAAGCAAAAGCGACCTTTATCCGGATGTCTGGCTCTGACCTAGTTCAGAAATTCGTAGGTGAAGGCTCAAGGCTTGTAAAAGATATTTTCCAGCTTGCGCGGGATAAGTCACCAAGCATTCTCTTTATAGATGAGATAGATGCTGTCGGCAGTATGAGGACCTATGATGGAACCAGCGGTTCGGCCGAGGTCAACAGGACAATGCTTCAGCTCCTAGCGGAGATGGACGGTTTTGATCCTAAAGGCAATGTAAAGGTTGTTGCTGCAACCAACAGGATTGACCTGCTTGATCCTGCTCTCCTAAGACCTGGTAGGTTTGACAGATCTATCGAAGTTCCACTCCCTGATGAGAAAGGAAGGGCTGAAATCCTTAAAATTCACACCCGCAAGATGAATCTTGCAGATGACGTGGATTTTGAGAAACTCGCAAAGGTCATGAAAGGTATGAGCGGAGCAGAAATTAGTGTCATTGTCAAGGAAGCCGGAATCTTTGTACTGCGCAGACGCGGTAAACAGATTACAATGGCAGACTTCCTGAAAGCACACGAAAAGGTCGTAAATACTGAGGAACCCACAATTCCCCAGGCAATGTTCGTGTAACTGCCCTGATAGCTGAAACCAAAAACTTGAAAGGTATCCCAGGGTATCCTTTCAAGTTTAGGAAAGCTTTTCTCAAGATGTCGGATGGGATAAAAGTCCTTCCAACAATTCATTTATAATTAAAAGGTAAGACGAAAGATTTATATTTTATAAATTACTTGAAGATATGCTGCCTAAGAGGCAAAGCACAATAGCAAGATAACAAGCTGCTCCGATAGTGTAGCTCGGCCAATCATTCAGGACTCTCACTCCTGCGACTGGGGTTCAAATCCCCATCGGAGCACTCTCCTTTTTTACAACCTCTCTTTTATACAATTTTTTTTACGCAAACTTCTTTTGTTATACAGATTATTTTCAGCAATTCTTTAGCTATTTCAAACAATTTTTCTTATATAGATTTTTTAATCTTTGAAATCAGTTTTATTAATTTCTGATTCAATCTGTCATTGTATATAAATTCTAGAATTCATATGATACTTCCTGATTATTTTTGAATACTGCATGAATTTTTCGTCACGATTGTTCTTCTTAGATAAGTGTTTAATGATTATAGGTTGAAAACCAAAAGTAAAGAGACTGGAACTATGTGTACAGAAAACCTGCCGAACTTGTCGGATATCGAAAAAAAGCTGCGAGGCTACCTTTACGGCACTGCTTGTGCGGATGCCCTCGGGCGCCCTG
>JAMXLQ010000038.1 GCA_024280975.1 Methanosarcina sp. | reverse complement strand
ACTAGGTCGCGCAATTCTTCTTTTTGCTCAAGCAATGAATAGAAGAATTTTTCTTCTCCTAGTAAATGAGGGTCTGTTTTATCTTTTACTTTGTAAAAAGATTCCTTCGACCCATTATTTATTGCTTGTTCTATCAAATTGATTATTTGGTCATGTTCTTCTCGTAATATATCATAAATCGTTTCCATAATTACCCTCCCACTTTTAAGGTAGAATTATATTTATACAAATATATAAATACGTAACTAGCACTATTATTTTTATAAAAACAGTGGATCTGGGTGCTAATACTTAATTTATTAAATGGCAGAGACCTTCGAGACTATCCGAAAAATGTTTGATCTACTAAGCTCAAATTGGCAATGTGACCTCTGCAATGGATACACATTATTAATATCAAAGTAATTTTACAACTGCAATTATCGATTTTTCAGATAGGCCCTAAAGAAGAGATATCTGACATACCTATGTTCGCTCTTATGGGCAGAACGCTGATATCTGTGGTATGGACAAGAGAAAGAGAAAGAGCGCCACAGGCTCAATAGATATTACTACCTCTATGAGAAGAAACAGCTAGATACATGGGTATCTCGTATCAATGAGGTTATGTAAAGGCTGCAAAAGTTCGTGTTTACTTCAATAACCTCGCTAAGGGCCAAGGCCTTCAAAAACGCCTCCCAGATAGGGAAGTGAGGCTGGGAGAGCACACATATAAGCACAAGGATATCAAACTGCAGAATAGCTCAAGCTTGGAGATTTCTAACTAGAGATCATTTAATCTATAGAATATAGTAAGCATATTTGGCTATTGATTATTTGGGAAATAGCAATTCCTTTATAGTTCTACATCCCCCACTTTCCGCTGGAAAATTTTGTGTTTCATAATTTTTACTGATATCTATTTTCTAAATGACATAATTTCGATTTCACTTTTGCGCATGAATTAAAGGTAGTTATTGGTTCATTTAGAGACCAAAGAATGATAGCATTCAATTTACTACAAGTTCCATTCAGATTTTAAATTATTTTAAGGCTCTTCGTCATTCTCAATAGAGAAGATGATTTTTTTCAACTCGATACCATATTGGTTTTCATGATGATATCCACAAAAAATAACGAGGAGCCGTTAATTTATCTTAGTTTAAACAAGAGAACAGCATCAGTAAGTCTGCATCCACTCAGATTGAGGCAAATTCCGGTAGAATTACCCAAACGGAGAGAGCAGATTGAGGCAATTTATTATTACTTCTTGTTGCACTGTTAAAGTTTCTTAGATCAAGAAGTTTTTCAAATAGATTCTAAGCTGCACTGCCGTGTTGGCAGAAGTGATTATTTGGATCTACATCTTTGAGGCCATATTCTTTCCAGACCTCGCACGAACTACAAATGCATTGTCTATCAAAATTAAGATCCTGGCATCTGGCTTTGCCTATTGAGCAGTATATCCCAGGGACGTCCTCGGGATTTGGAGCCTGCCCTGCGGGTAGTTTTCCCGCCTCTTGTTTCGATTTCCTAAGTTTATCCATCGCACATTGACTATCAGCCTGAACCGGGCATTCGGAGCACATGCATTTGTTAATATTTGAGGTAGTGTACGGAACCCTCTTATTCTCGCCTTTATTCATTTTACCCCTCCAATCATGTTAATTTGTATTTGGGTTTAGAGGATAAAAGTTTTTCATTATATAGATTATTTTAAAGCAGTAAATTAAGAAATTAGTACAGCAATAATTCCAAAAGTGTTTTTTTATCCTAACCCCAGTTCTAAAAGCGATTTTGAGAATTCATGACTTTTCTTTTATTCAAATACCCTACAGATTGATTAGGAGATGGAAGCTTACCAGGTAACCGTCATTAAAAAGACTTACTTATACTCTTTATCACAATTTTACTGTAAATGGAATATTTTAACCTGAGATAATTTCGTTTCGAAGCTCATTTCCATTTTTTCATATTTCACAACCCAAAAAGCCTCATTCCGATTCTAAGTTTTGCTTCTATCGGCAATCTATTCCAGAAGATACATTCTGGTGACTCCAGTTCTTCAAGTTTTAATGCTCCATGAGGCATGTTTATTATCGTATATCGATCCAGACTTCCTTTCCGAGTCCCTGTAATAAAAATTAAGACGTTTAAGTTGATAAAAACAGTTCTGTGTAGTTGATGAGGTTTTCTCTCCTGAATGACTTCGGAGCTTGCTGAAAATATATCCCAGATCCCGAAGACTACACAGTATGTCAAAAGTTATTGATGTAAGATACACTTTAAGATACCGGAACCCGAAAATCAAAGAGATCCTTTTAAGAAATCAGTTAAAGATCAGAAAAGACTCTCTTACTTTTTCCGTTATTTTCGACTTTTATTCAACGAATTTAAATAATATCAATGTATTATTAAATAGATGGGGAATGAATGGGGAATGAAAAAAACAGTTAACAGTTTTATGAAATTGTGGATGATGAAGCAGTCAATAAACATTTGCATATTGAAATATCCACTATATTCCTGTAATAATCCAAAATATTGTCCTACAGAGGAGAGGCTTGATTTTGGGGAACTTTATTCGATAAAGTCCTTGAACTCAGATTTCTCAGCTTTATCGGAATAGGTCATCTTTAACAGTTAACTTATATGACTTTGAAAAAATAAAGAATTTTGTGTAGCTGAAGCTATGGAAAAACTGTGAGAAGAATGCTCTTCGTCATCAGACTGTGTAATCACAGAACCTACTAGCAGGATTGATTCACTAGGGATGGAGGCATGAGACTAACAAGATCTGTTTGCCCTGAATGCAAAAGAGTAATTGCAGCTTCGATCTTTGAGGATAATGGTAAAATATTAATGGAAAAGGAATGCCCTGATCACGGGAATTTCAGAGATATCTACTGGTCGGATGCGAAACTCTATCGGAAATTTGAAAAATATTCATATGTGGGAACAGGAGTTTCGAACTTTCAGAGTTCCAGTTCTCAAAATTGCCCTCTTGATTGTGGGATCTGTCAGGACCATGAAACTGGCACTTTGCTTGCAAATATAGATATCACCAACAGGTGTAACCTTGCATGTCCGGTCTGTTTTGCGAATGCAAAAGTAAAAGGTTTTGTTTGTGAACCAAGCTTCGAAGAAATCCGGAAAATAATGGAAGCACTGAGAGATGAAAAACCAGTTCCATGTAATGCTATTCAGTTTTCAGGTGGAGAGCCAACAATAAGGAATGATCTTCCAGAGATTATTGAACTGGCCGAAGAACTGGGTTTCGCACATAGTCAGATTGCAAGTAATGGAATTCGCCTTGCGAAAAGTACTGAATATTGCAAAAGGCTAAGAGATGCTACGTTGCGTACTATTTATCTCTCCTTTGACGGGGTTACTCCAGAGCCCTATATCGAAAATGCGGGCTTCAATATTCTGCCTCTAAAGAAAAAAGCCATTGAAAATTGCAGGAATTTTGGGCCAGAGAGTATCGTGCTAGTGCCTACTCTTGCAAAAGGTGTAAATGACTCCCAAGTGGGGGAGATTGTTCGTTTTGCAGCCGAAAATCTTGATATTATAAAAGGAGTGAACTTCCAGCCAATTGCTTTTACTGGAAGAGTGGATCAATCTCAGAGGGAAAAGAAGAGAATCACCATACCTGACGTCATAAAGCTTGCGGAAGAACAGACTAATGGAGAAATTCCCTGTAATGCCTGGTATCCGGTGTCTTTTGTGGTTCCTATAAGTCGTTTTCTATCAGCTAGGAGAAAAATTCCAATTCCAGAGTTGACTGTCCATCCTCATTGCGGTGCTGCAACCTACCTGTTCTTTGAAAAAGGGCACTTTATCCCAATTACGGATTTTTTTGATGTTGAGAGTTTTCTTGAACTCCTAGAAGAAATAACTCCCGAGATAAATGGAAAAGTCAGCAGAATTCGAACCATTGCAAAAGTTCTCAGGCAAGTACCTAAGTATATTGACAAAAAAAAAGAACCAAAATCAGTAAACGTACTAAAAATGATCCTTGATGTCCTAAAAAACGGTGATATGGAAAATACCGCACGCTTTCACATGAATACTCTATTCATCGGAACAATGCACTTTCAGGATTTATACAATATAGATCTCGAGAGGGTCAAAAAATGTGGGGTACATTATGCCACACCAGACGGCAGAATAATTCCTTTCTGCACATACAATATCTTTCATAGAGACTCAGTTGAATCACAATTCTCGATGCCTTATACGCTGACGAAAAAATCTGAACAAAGACAACAGGTTTAAAGTGAACTCGGAAAAAAGTTGGCGACTTCCAACTGATAAAAGAAGCGTTATAGATATTGCCGAATTAAAAGAATGCGTACTTTTCTTCGTTATAGAACTGATCCCAAAACTTGATTTAATCTTATCGTTTCTGTTGAAATCAAAATTTCATAATAGTATTTTTGATTTTAATAACTAACGTCTAGATTAAAAAATAAGCTTAGAAACTTGAACTTTTAATTCGTCCATTGATCAATTAATTCCCCCTTCAATGACGTATTTATATTTGGAATCGATACACTAAACTATAAATTTTATTCCAAAACAGCTTACGTAAAACAATTTTCAAGTCAATTAAAGATATTTTTCTCGAAATGTAAAGAAAAAAGCATAATGCTACGAATCGATAATAAATATTCGCTATTATATTACCGATGAATATGTAATTTATTAATTATATAAAATAAATCCTGTAAACTAAAATGTAATCTGATTATTTCAAGAACTATGTTCTTAAGTTTGTTTCTTCAATCTTGTAATTCAAGCTAAAACTGTAAAAATATATAGGTTTTATGAAAATCAAATGTAGAAAGTAGGCGGGTATCTGCCTGCATGCAGGAACACGTTAGGTATTAAAGGGGACAGACCAGAAAATCCCGTCTGATAATCTATTACATATCGAATGCTAATTCTAAGTAAAAGGTTGAATTCTTTTTACGAATTAATAGTTTTAATCAAAAAAAATGCAAAAATTACTAGATTTTGGAACAGAATCATAATGACGAGCTCATCCTAAAACCAAGTTTCTTCTCAAGTCAATATAAGTTTCAGAACTATATCCCTGACAAGAAACTCGATTAATTATTCAAAATTAAAGATTTAGAAAACCAATTTTGAGTTTTGGGATCAGCTCATTCATAAGTAGTCATATAACTCTTCTTCGTAGACCTGTATAATTTGTTCCCATTTTTCCTTTTGAGTCGATATACATACTCCTGCTATGACTAAAGCTCCAATATATTCTTCTAATGCTAATCCCTGCAGTCCGCAGTAATATGCGTCATCAAATAACGCGAGCATTAAATTATAGACTTCTATCGGAATTTCTGCAGTTATGGCTATTTTCGTTCTGTTTTTGTTATATAATTTGTCTATATCAATAACTTCCATAATCCCATACCCCAATTTTTTAAATTACTTAGTTGTTATTTCTGGAATGTATAGAGCTAGACTTCACATTTTTACTAATAATTTTTCGTAATTTCTCATGTTCCGTTTGTCATTGATTAACGAATTTTATGCATAACTTTATGCAAATAAAAAGACATTTCAAATGTATCATCTTATGTCATTTTAATTTATAATATCTATATAAATAAAAGTCCGGAAATGCTGTATCTACTATATCCCAAATATAGTCTTTCAGTCTCTTCGAAATATTATGCGTCCTCAAACATAATAATTCGAAAAGGGGTCAACGACCTACGGAGGTTCTTTTATTTGAAAGTACCCCCTATGATCTCATTTCGATTTCCCAACTCCAATACATAAAATAGCGTAAATTATATTAAATAAATGATATTAAAAATTATGTTAAAATAAAAGATTAATTGACGTCAAAGATTTTAAGCTCATCTACCCTAGAACCCAGGTAGGCATGGTATACGACACTCCGGGGGAGTGCCAAAACACAGACCAGAACATCTCACCTGATTAGAATATTTCACCTGATTAATACCTGATTAGAATATTTCATCTGATTAATAGTACTTCTGCATGCAGTTAATTCTAGGAGGAAAACAGGTCAGAAACTGTTGGAGAGTTACAGGTTAGCATGCAGGAAAACATATCAGAATTATAAAAAATTTTGTGTTCTTTATGCAGACTCTTCATCCGTAAATCTTATTGAATTAAGTCTTGTAATACCTACTTTTATCCAGTAACTGCAATACTCACTGTATTGGGTCTCACTATGAGCTGATCCCAAAACTCATTTTTGTTTTCAAATCTCAGAAATATTAAGGATTGGTCGTAGTCATAAGCTTGATTAGTCGCTTAAAATACGAGATATAGAAAAGTAAATTTTGAGTTTTGGGATAGGCTCTATATGAACGCAATTTCAGGCTAGTCTGACGTTTTAGATATATTTTTTGAGATACTTAATGAATAAAACCATTGAATTTTCATTTTTAAATTTAATAAAGAATCTGCAGAATATGTAGTGTAAGAAGCTGTACAGGAAACCAAGATGGACCCATGGCAGAAAATCAAACTGGGGCCGGGCCATGACCGAAAAAGTGGGGAACATGACCAGACCCATGACATGTAATATGGTCGGAAAGGTAATCATAATCAAAGACATGGGCAATATGACCGAAAAAGCGCTTATGATCGGCAAAATGGATAATATGCCCGGAAAAGTGGTTATGTTCGGAAAAATGAGTAAAATGGGTGGAATGGCCGGAAGAATGGAGAACATGACCGGAATGGCCGAAAACCTGCAGAACATGACTATAGTCACGGTTGGAAATATGACTGGAACTATGGCATGCAAAATGACCAGGAATATGGAAAAGATGACCGGAGCAGACAGCACGGGGAACATGACCGGAAGAATGGAAAACATGACAGTACTCGTGGCTGGAAATGTGACTGGAACCATTAAATATGATCTAACATTTTGAGAACTCTAAATTATCATAATATTGAGCAACTGTTACAGGTTAAAATTCAAAGGAGATGGTTTTAAGATTATTGAGAAGTATAAACTGTTGAAACTATTTCACTGACCTGCGAAGAAGGAATAAAATAAGTGAAAGATAAAGAAAATATATACACAATAGCTTTAGCTTCAATAACCGCTGTTTTGTTTTTAATTACCACTTTGTCTACAACAGTATCCGGAGCTACTGAACAAAATATTTGGCCCAAGATCATTGAAACTCGGATCACCACTAGCGGATTTGCAGAAAGTCCTGATATCTATGGTGACAGGATAGTGTGGATAAATAATAGTAAGGGAAAACACGATATTTACATGTACAATCTTTCTACTTCTAAAGAAACTCAGATCACAACCAATAGCTCATATAAGGGTCAGCTTGCTATCTACGGGGATAAGATAGTGTGGAAAAATTATCTCGATGGAGAACCCAATATCTACATTTATGATCTCTCCACTCATAAGGAAACTCAGATAACTAGTGGAACGGACTATCCAACGGACTATGACATATATGGTGACAGGATAGTATGGCATGATAATTTAAATGGCAATATCTACATGTACGATCTCTCTACTCACAAAAAAACTCAAATTCCCACCAACGAGACAGCATATTATCCTGCTATCTACGATGATAGGATAGTGTGGATTTCTGACGGGAATATTTATATTTACAATCTCTCCACCTCCAAGGAAACTCAGATTACCACCAGCAAGAAAGCGTACAATCCTGCTATTTATGAGGATAGGATAGTGTGGATGGATGATCGCAATGGTCATAACATCTACATGTACAATCTCTCTACTTCCCAAGAAACTCAGATAACTACCAGTGGAATAGCATACAGTCCTGCTATTCATGGTGACAGGATAGTATGGCAGGAAGGATCCATTGAAAACTTTGTTATCTATATTTACGATCTCTCCACTCCTAAAATAACTCGTATCACCACCGCTAAATCAAATCAGATACAACCTTCAATCTACAATGATAGGATCGTATGGTCAGATAATCGAAATGATAACAATGGCGACATCTACATGGGTACTATCTCAGGACTCAAAACACTTGTAGCAAATTTTAGTAGCAATGTAACCGGGGGTTTTCCTCCCCTTTCTGTGAAATTTATAGACCTTTCAGAAAATGCAACGGGATGGAACTGGAAGTTTGGGGATGGGAATAATTCGACAGACCAGAATCCAATACATACTTATTTTTCATCAGGGAACTACACCATTAACTTAACCGCAACCAATGGAAACAGTACGGATTCAAAACTTTATACAACAGACTCAAAACTTGACAAAATTACTGTAATAAGACCTGTTGCTTATGCATACATTACGACTTCCACGGGTGTTTATGTTATTGACACTACTACGAATATTGTTACAGCTAGGATAAATACAGGATCATCTACCTATGGAGTTGCAGTTAGTCTGGATGGAACAAAAGTATATGTGACTAATGAGGGTGGTATCATTGATAATAGCACTGTCTCTGTAATTGATGCCTCCATAAATACTGTAACAGCCACAGTGCCTGTAGGGAAATGGCCTTATGGAATTGCGGTCAGTCCGGATGGAACTAAGGTGTATGTGGCGAACTACGGCAGTGAGAATGTCTCTGTAATTGATACAGCTACAAATAAAGTCACAGATACGGTAAATACCGGCATCTCGCCTTATGGAGTTGCAGTTAGTCCGGATGGAACAAAAGTATATGTGACAAACCGCGACGGCAACGCTGTTTCTGTGATTGACACTGCAACAAACAAGGTTACAGCCACGGTGAACGCAGGAGATGGAACCCATGGAGTTGCAGTCAGTCCAGATGGAACGAAGGTATATGTGGCGAACTACCACAGCAAAAACGTCTCTGTAATTGACACTGCTACAGACACAGTTATAGCCACAATAGAGGTGGGGTATGGTCCCATTGGACTTACAGTCACGCCGGATGGAAAAAAGGTATATGTGGCAAACGAGGATAAAACTGTCTCTGTAATTGACACTGCCACAAATACAGTTATAGCCGTGGTAAACGTGATAAGTGAGCCTTATGGAGTTGCAGTTACCCCCGATGGGAAGAATGTGTATGTAGCAAACAAAGGTGAATACTACGAAAATATTTCTTACTTTGACCACAATGTCTCTGTAATTGACACAGCCACAAACACCGTTAAAACAGTAGTTGCAGTAGGAGACACTCCTATCGCCTTTGGACAGTTTATAGGGAAAAAATCAACCCTTCCTATTGATGCACCAGTATCTTCTATAGCAGACTTCAGCGCCAATATTACAAGTGGCTATGCTCCTCTTTCCGTTCAGTTTATTGATAAGTCGGAAAATGTAATCAGGTGGAGATGGGATTTTGGAGATGGGGCAACTTCAACCGAAAAGAATCCAATTCATACTTACTCAACAGCAGGAAACTATACAGTTAATCTGACAGTAAATAATGCAAATGGAACTGCCTCAAAAACTGCTACAGTTACTGTATTTGAAGAAAGCAGCTCAAATGGTGGCAGTAGTGGAGGAAGTAGCCATAGCAGTTCTAGTGGTGGTGG
>JAMXLQ010000037.1 GCA_024280975.1 Methanosarcina sp. | reverse complement strand
TTAGGCAGCGCAGCAATAAAATCCTCGTCTTTTTTGGGAATTTCAAAGCGCGCAGGAGACCAGGTGGACCATTTTCCCGAGGAATTCAGACCTGCAAGCCCACCACAGACAAGGAAGCAGCGACTGTTACTTCTCCTCTTTCCATAGCTAAACTCTTTTCCTCCAAGGGTTACAGTAACTTTCTCAAGTGGATCCACAAATCCGGATGAGCAGACTGCAAGGCAAAGCTTGCATTCATCACAATAGTTTTCCTCTTCAGGCAAGGGATCTGTTGGGATAAGTTCTGCATCTGTGACTACAGACGCCAGTACAATCGCTGACCCATACTCCTTGGTGATAATATTCCCGGAATACCCAAAATGTCCTATTCCAGAGCGGACAGCAAGGTATCTATGGGAAATAGGAGGGTGCATATCCAGCAACCAGTTTTCCGAATCTTGGCGGTAAACGAAATTTGCAATCTGGGGAACAGCTTTGTAACCATACTGCTGTAAGAATCCTGCTATTTCAAGAGCTACTCCGTTAGCAAGGGTAGTAGTCCGCACCTTATTAATATCAAGAGATTTATGATCCTTCTTTCTAAAGTAAGGCTCAATAAGGTTCTGGTCAAAAGCTAGAGCAAAAACGACTGCAGATTTTGCGCTTGGCAGAACGTATGTAAGATCGGCGGATGGAGGGCCTCCTGCAAGAGTTTCAGTAGTCGCAATACCAACTTTAAAGGCTCCCAGGGTCAAAGCCATCTCTTTGAGTTCCTCAGTTAGTTTTTCCATCTTAGATTTACCAGTATGTTCTTCTACACTCGTCTCTTTTTTCTGTTCTTCCATCTTCTATTCCTCAAACAAGCTCAATATAAAACATAATCAAACAGTTTTATAGAAGGTAATTCATATATATTTAATGTGCATTCAAATATACTAACTCACAGAAGGTATATTCAAGTGACCTTTTGTGCATTTTCTTTGGTTTTATAATATGCAGAATAATACAATATCTCAACTTTGCAAAATATGCTTTTATTCTTTTTTCGTGTTACTTTTTTAATTAAAACAGACATCGAGAGGCATAAAGAACAGTGCCTATGTGTTTCTTGTAGGATTTTTGCATTTGATGATACACTCATCGATAGGCAAAAAATGAGTTTTTAAAATTTGTTTTCCATTGATGTCGTTTTTAAAAATAGCGTTTCATAGTCTTTGGAATGAATCTTTACTAATTCGCATAGCTCTAATTAGCCGATATCGAAATTTTTCTTTGAGTGAACAAAATTGAATAAAATTTACAGAAAACTCTTAACTTCTGGACACTTACATTAATCTCAAATTTCTAGTAGTAAGCTTAAAAGGTATGTTTCTATTGTAATATTTTGGCGTAGCCTCCAATATTTGTTATTGTGAGGCAACATTCGTTTAAATTCCCCTTCTAAGAATTCCCCACTCAGTAAGTCTCTTTTCTATGTCTCTCATTTCGTAATCTGTAAAACTTAAGCTCTGATAATGCCTTAATGACGTTACTGGATCGTGTCCCTGTCTACTGTAAATCTCAATTTCCGGTATTCCAGCTTTAAGCATCCATGACTCTATTGTTTTCCTGGGAGTTTTCGGGCCGACTTTCGGGCTTATATCTGCTTTCTCAGACCACCTGCTAAGGTTATCCCACCAACTTGTACGATCTGGTGGTCTCCTGCCTTCCTGAAATGCCTTAATTAGATATGGAAATGTAGTGGGGAGTTTGTCAATAGTGCGCTTTGGTGCTTTCTGTTTAACTTTCTTCTGAGCTTCCTTTGGGAGTATGATTTGATTCCTGCTCTCAATGTACCATGATGGATTATAATATAATCTTTGTAATTCGATATAACGAAGCCCCGTAATTGTGTTAAGTTCAAAGATAGGCTTAAACTTTGC
The DNA here is from genome assembly GCA_024280975.1 of Methanosarcina sp. GTDB lineage: Archaea > Halobacteriota > Methanosarcinia > Methanosarcinales > Methanosarcinaceae > Methanosarcina. The sequence continues at coordinate 2,060 of JAMXLQ010000037.1, read as the reverse complement.
AGGTATCGTCTTAACAAATCGATCATACTCTTCGACAGTTAGAACCTTTGTGCCATCTGCTGTTATTAATCCATTTTCTATAAAAATCCCTTCAAAAAGTAGTATACCAACGTTCTATATATACGTTGGTGTTTTCTATACTTTGTCTTCTATGTCAGTATTAAAAAGATACTTGATTTTTACTTGCTGCTGTCATTTTTGCTCTGGCATCATAATCAGAAATACCAACGTTGCTTGTCAAAAAAGTTCGTAAAAACGATTCATTGTAACCCATTTCAATATTTCTAGTATTGTACTTAACAGTAAAGATTTATTTTTATAAAAGAGCTAAATAGTTTAAAATCATTTAGGTTTATATGAAAAAATTTGAATATTGCCGGTTAGAAGTCACACGAATTATAGCCACAGAAGAAGATAAAAGGACTGAAGTAAGAGTGCTTACATTAATAGAACCTGATGGTAATATTGTTGATTTTTCTAACAAAAAAATGACTGTAGTTTTAAATGAGTTAGGTGTACAAGGATGGGAGCTAGTTAGTTCTACTGATACTTTTTTACCTGAACGAATTGTTACAAATTGTATGTTAAAGAAATCATACAATTAAGCTTTATACTGTAGTTAAATGAACAGTCTAAATAAGAGTCCTCAAAATGAGGACTCCTTTAAACACCACTTCCCTTCAAGGTGAGCTTCTATAAAGTTCGATCCTTGAAGGTCAGCTCTTTTAAGAAAAACCTCAGATAGATTTGCCTTGCAGAGATAAGTGTCTTGCATATCTAGTTCTGGTAACGTCTTGTTATTCATAAGGGGCTTTCAAAAAGGGCAGGATACTTTTTTTTCAATGGTATGAGCAACTCTTTATATAATTTTACATCACATAGTGTTTTAACTTTAGAAAGTTGATCAATTGTTAAGAATCTAGCCCCTAATAAGTCCGCGTCTATCAAAAAAGCTCCTTCAAGGTAAGCTCCATCAAAATCAGCATATTCAATGAAAGCTCCATAAAAACCAGCTCCTGTCAAGTAAAATTTTTAACTGGGGCGCTTATTCCTCCAGAATTTTAGAGTTGCTATCTTATCGAGAAAAATCGAGGTGTTTAAGATCAATAGAATTAGTATTTCGAATATTTGGGGATATATTTTGTTTGTATTTATGATATTTAGTTTGCTGATGACCCCCACATGTATGGCCGAATCATTGGATTTGGAGGACGAGTTCAACGATACCGAATATAATATGCAGTTACGGGACATGATAGTGGAAATCAACAAACTCAATGATGATGTTGAGCAAGGGAGAATCACTCAAGAGACTGCTAATAAAACGATAAGTTATCTTATAGATGATCCACGATATAACCAAGTTAAATTGAAAAAGCAAATTGATGAGAGAGACCAAGAAATTCTGTTACGTGATAAAAGCAAGTTCAACGATACCGAATATAATATGCAGTTACAGAACATGATAGTGGAAATCAACAAACTCAATGATGATGTTGAGCAAGGGAGAATCACTCAAGAGACTGCTAATAAAACGATGGCTTCTCTTATTAATGATCCACGATATAACCAAGTTAAATTGAAAAAAGAGATTGTTGAGAGAGAACATGAATTTTCACTACGCAATAAAAGACCTCCAATACCTTATGAGATCCTTAATAACACAAATTCGCTTTCTGAAAATACAAGCCACGTAAATTTTTTAAGTACTACCAATACTACCTATACGTATCCAGATATATCTTATATGGATTCTAACATGAGTGCTCAAAGCACAGGGGCAACCTCCAATGCAACTGAAGATACAGAAGTTGAAGAAGCTAACCTATCATCATCTGAAGAAAAAAAAGCTGTTGAATTCAATAATTCAAACAATAATTCTGAATCTGATAATGATAGTAGCTCAAGTGGAAACGAATCGAGTAAAAACTCTACTCCAGGCTTTAGTTTATTGGGAGGCTTGACCTGCCTATATGGAGGGTGGAAGTTCAGGAAGAAGTAACACAGGGCTTGGATTGCCAGACCGCTGAATGGTAATCTGTTACCTGCTATGTCTGGAA
>JAMXLQ010000036.1 GCA_024280975.1 Methanosarcina sp. | reverse complement strand
GTGCTAAAATCCGAGTAGTCATGTAAAATAAGAATATTTAGCTATTTTATATAACTAAATTTTACCATTTATAGTACTTTCTTGAGCAAAGATTTTAGATTTTCAATCATTGCTCCGGTTTCTTACTATAAGTGATACTGACATCTTTGTCTCGTAGATGGGGACGGGACAAAAGTCCTGCGGTTTTTGAAGCTGAGCCTTTGATACTTGGACCGCCCTTGGCTCTCCTAGAACATCTATTCCTAGTCTCAAATTTCCCTATTTTGTTAATGCCAGTACAAAAATTAAGAATATAAAAAAGTATTATTGTGAATAAGGTCTATTTTGTTAGCAAAAACACTAACAAAAGTGACTCATCAAAGGACTTAAATAGGATAGCGCAGTTATTAATTGTTTGAAAGATTTATTAAAGATCTGGATGGGGCAGACTCGAAAATTTAAGTTTAATTACAAGAAAAATTTGAATATTTGTACATTCTACCTAGGCTAATAACTTGTACTAATTTCATAACGTTAAAAGTCTAGGTTAAAATACCAGAAATTATGAAGTTTATAAATTATGCTAAAATTTAACTGAAAAAGATTAAGTTTAAGATTTGTATTGATTGAGAGCCCTATTTGATGACCCTTGGGCTCTCAATCGGTGAAACCCCCTTGAGAATACTCCCCAATATTCCCTCAATAGTTGTAAGAGAAACAGTGCAGATATATTTAATTGGTTGCGATTGATTGAGAGCTCCTTATATTGTCCCTGAGCTCTCAATCGGATGAAACCCCTACAAAAAACTCCCCATACTATGCACAAAGATGCACTTATGCTTCTCTTGCAACTAATCCATCTAATGCTGAATTTGTATATATAATAAATTACGTCAAATATTCAATTGCCTATCGTTTTTCTATTACCATAAACATTTAGATAAGGAAAACAATTTACAATATGCTTCAAAAATATGACCACTAGTTAATATTTACTAGTATCCAATTTTTTAATAGCTTTAAATTTTAAAGCAAAATAATTAACGTACTAGATTTATGAAAAAAGAAATCGACCATTCAGGTCGATAATACCACATTTATAGATAGCAATTTTGATCAACTATAACACTTGGTCAATTATAATATTTGGTCAACTGCTTTTTTTAACAGTTCTGTCTTTACTCAACCGCGATTTCAGTACGTTTTTTTAGAAGTTCCACAGCCATCTCCCTTAGCCTGTATTTTTGAATTTTACCACTTGCTGTCAATGGAAATTCTTCTACAATAAATACATGCTTTGGAACCTTATAGCGGGCGATCTTGCTTAAAGCATAATCCTTGATATCAGCTTCTGTAAAGTCTACACCTTTTTCAAGAATCACAAAGGCCCCTACAATTTCCCCGTATTTGTTATCAGGGATACCCACAACCTGGACGTCTGTAACCTCAGGCATGGTAAGCAGGAGTTCCTCAATCTCCCTTGGATAGATATTTTCCCCTCCCCGAATAATCATGTCCTTAATCCTGCCTGTAATTCTGTAATAACCATTTTCGTCACAGGTCCCAAGATCTCCACTGTGAAGCCAGCCGCCTTCATCGATGACCTTTTTCGTTTCCTCAGGCATCTTATAGTAACCTTTCATTACATTATACCCGCGACAGCATATCTCTCCTACAGTGTTTAGGGGCACCGGCTCATTTGTATCCGGATCGACTACTCTGACCTCAACGCCCGGGAAAGATTTCCCTACAGTTTCGACCCTGAGTTCTACAGGATCATCCACAGTAGTTTGGGTCATACCAGGGGATGCTTCCGTAAGTCCGTAAACACTGGTAATCTGATGGCAGTGCATGTCTTTTACGACCTTTTTCATGGCTTCCACAGGACATGTTGAACCTGCCATAATCCCTGTCCTGAGAGAAGATAGGTCGAACATATCGAACATGGAGTGCGTATATTCGGCGATAAACATTGTGGGAACACCGTAAAGAGCCGTACATCTCTCTTTATGGACTGCAGCAAGTACCATAAGAGGGTCGAAAACCTCGAGCATAACAAGCGTTGCTCTGTGGGTTAGAATGGCCATAACTCCGAGTACTATCCCGAAACAGTGGAAAAGTGGCACAGGAAAACAGAGCTTATCAATAAAGGTGAACTTCTGGCGATCTCCGATAGAAAGCCCGTTGTTCAAGATATTTTTATGGGTCAGCATGACTCCTTTAGGAAACCCGGTAGTCCCTGACGTATACTGCATATTGACAACATCGTCACAGTCGACACTGGCCATAATCTCACAGAGCTCTTCGTCGGGATAATGGCTGCCAAGAAGCATAAGCTCACTTGTGTTATACATACCCCGGTGCTTTTCCTGTCCGACATAAATTATGCTCTTAAGACAGGGAAAGTTTTTGCTTTTCAGTCTTCCTCTTTCAGAGGTTTTGAGCTCAGGGACCAGCCCATTGATTATTTCAAGGTAATCAACATCTCTGAAGCTATCAATAAGAGCCAGAGCTTTCATATCGGACTGTTTTAACACATATTCGACTTCATGGCTTTTGTAAGCAGTATTTACAGTGACAAGCACTGCCCCGATTTTTGCTGTGGCAAACATGAAGGTAAGCCAATCAGGAACATTTTTTGCCCAGATTCCTACATGATCCCCTTTTGTTATCCCAATAGCTAGCAGCCCTTTTCCGAGGTTATTAACCCTCTCGTTGAATTGCCCATAAGTAAAACGGAGATCCCGATCCGGATAAATAATAAATTCGTGGTCAGGATCTACAGCTACCTGTTTTTCAAAGTACTCACCGACGGAGTCTTCTATAAGATACATAATTTCAGCCTCTCACTTGTATTATCTCTCTTTTAGAAACTGTTGGCTTACGAGTTAAGGCATTTAACCTTAAAGCCCGTCTGCGGGAGGCAAGTATATTCAGATATGTTCAGATCGAGCAGGGAGAATCCGTATCTATCTCATTGGTATCCATTGCAGGAAGCATATGTGCTTTCAGAATGTTCCGAATCGAATCTGGAAGCGGAATTGCCTTTTGGAGTTTGAAGTCGTAATAGACAAGAACTGCCTGACCCCTGACCTTAAGCTCTCCCTCCTGCCATGCCTCGTGCCCGACAGTAAAAGAACTGTTCCCTATTTTCGCAATAAAGGTTCTGATCTCTACATCAGACCTGAAATACATCTGGTGCAGAAAGTCAAATTCAGTTCTGACCAGAATAAGGTGCCATACATCAGGACTGAGATCAAGATCCGGTGAAAAAAGCCGGAATACGGAGTTTCTTCCAATTTCGAACCAGACCGGGAGGACAGTGTTATTCACATGCCCAAGCCCGTCTATGTCCCCAAAGCGCGGACTAACAATTGTACTGAACATTTTGGATTACCTTAACTCTGAAATACTTGTATCTAATTTTTTAAATCCAGAACTTTTCGCCAATTAGGCTAGTTCTTACGCTCTTTTGTCTACCTACTGAAACTTTACAGAGGAGCATAAACTACAGCCAGGATTCTTGCATCTTCTTCTCCTGCTGCGTGGACATCATGCGGGACAATCGAGTCATAGTAAATACTGTCTCCTGCATTCAGCCTCTGAACATCCTTTCCGTAGAAAATCTCGATTTCTCCTGACAGGACATAGATAAATTCCTCTCCTTCATGAGAAGAGGGCTTGTGACTTTCGTCGGGGGAAGGATGGATGTCAATGATAAAAGGTTCCATGTGGCGATCTGCTTTATCCGAGGCAAGAGAATAAAACTCAAGAGCACTCTTTTTCGGCCTCTCAGTCTTTCCCGAAAAACGAACTACATTTTCGGATCGTCCTGCCCTGACAATTACAGGTCCGCTCTGGGGCATATCGTCCAGAAAAGTACCGAGACGGACACCTAAAGCCCGGGCAATCTTTAAAAGAGGCGTTAAGGAGGGCACCAGGGCTCCATTTTCCAGCTGCTGGATTAATTCCTCGCTGCTCTGACTGGCTTCAGCCAGTTCTTCAACGGTCAGTTCCCTGGCTTCTCTAAGCTGGCGTATCTTACTACCGACACGGTTCTCTTCTGGCATTTTTCGATTTCCTCACAAATTATATATAGTAGCGGACCCGGCAGAAAAATATAAACCAGTATCCTGTTGATAGCCTTGAAGGCTTATCTCTTTTGCATCTATCTATTATAAAAAATATACGTTAAAGTCCACTTTTAAGACAGTAAAACAGGTAGAGAGACGGTAAAGCGTGAACTATAAAAAGAAAAATCTTGGGATTCTGCTCAAAATGGAAGTTGAATCGGACCCTTATTCAAACTGGAAATGTGTCTGATTTTTTATTTTTTCGCTCAAGCCTTTTTTTAAAAGGCTTGGTCTCAAACCGACAGTGCATGTTATCCTTTACTCGAACTGAAAATTGCAACTTATGCCCTCAGAATCAAAACAGAGATTACATGATACGCATCTTGCCTTTTTAACCTCTCCTGATTTGAATTTCAAGATAATATCAGGCTCGCTGATAAATGCCCTGCTCATTGAAATCAAATCTGCATACCCGTTTTCAAGCAGGTGATTAATAACTGAAAGAGACCTGATGCCGCCTACAAGGATAACCGGAATATTGACTGCATTTTTTATCGCTTTGGAACAATCCCTGAAATACGCCTCTTTGGCAGGGGCGTTAATCGCGGTCCTTATAGTTACCCCACCTGCTTCACCTATTCCTCCGCTGACCTCAATTGCACATACTCCAGCTTTCTCCAGAAGCTTTGCAATTTCTACCGCTTGGAAAATGTCAAGTCCCAGTTTAGCCTTTGAGCAACAAGGTTGGAAACCATCGGTTGCATTCAGTTTGACCAGAACGGGAAAAGAATTTCCTGTCTCCTCTTTTATGCGTCGGACAATTTCCGTGATTATTCTTGCCCGGTTTTCCACCGAGCCTCCCCAGCGGTCAGTCCGCCTGTTTGTGTAGGGAGAAATAAAATTACTTAAAAGGAAGCCGTGGGCACAGTGGAGCTGCACCCCGTCAAAACCTGCTTTTTTTGCCCTGACAGCCGCTTTTGTAAAAGCTTCGATTACCTCCAGGATTTCCTGTTCGGTCATTTCCCTCGGCACAACTGCTGAATGCCCGTCTTTTACTTCCGAAGGAGCCATAGGAACAGGATATTCTTTTGAAAGGTTTGCCTGCCGCCCTCCGTGTACGAGCTGGAGCACGATTTTACTTCTGTACCTGTGCACCCTTTTGGTTATTTTCCGGTAGGGTTCAATAAAACGGTCATCATAGATGCCCTGCTGGTAGATATCACTCTGCCCACCCGGAAAAATATAAGAATAGCCGGTTATGATCAGCCCGACCTCATTTTTTGCAAGTTCTTCATAGAGATCTCCAAGCCGGGAAGTGGGTGTTCCGTCCTCTTCAGCCATAAACTCGTGAGTTGCGGACCTTACAAAGCGGTTCTGGAGTTCCAGATTGCAGACAGTGATAGGGTCAAAAATCATGAGAAAAAATAGGATAAGGGAGGGTAAATAATTATCCCGGACCCCTAAATAAAGGAAGTCTCGCGTTAGGAACAAAGTTCTCTTCAACTGCGGCAAGAAAGGAAAAAGAAAATTTACTCAGGCAATTTCTCTTGTGAATTCAATGGGGTTATCCGGATCACCACGGATATTGAGATGCAGTTTTTCTGAACCACCTAAATTACCAGCGTAACCTGCCTGTACTTTCTGTTCAAAAGTAAATTTATTGTCCAGAATAATTTCATACCTATATTGTCCCAACTCGGCATTTATTTTAGGCGAAGAGATCGTATCTCCAGGGTTCATTGTATAGTTTTCTTTGAATACGGACTTATTATTAAAATCAAAAATCTCAATAGACATTACATGCTTTTTGGAATCGCTGTTTGTGAGGAAAAACTGTAGAGGATCAATTCCTCTCTTTTCCATCCTTTCCTTTTCTTTTTCCCAATCTTGCATAAATATAACGTGAACTATTTTTCCGTTATATCTTTTGTCAGTATGGGCAATATTGTATGTAACATTCCACGGTTCTCCCGGCTCAACGGATCCGCCTAAATAATCTCCTTCTACGTATAAATCAGATCTGCCCTCTTTACTTCCGGTAATGTGTCCTGTATAATAGTAGTAATACCCGTTTTCACCACTTTTTCTTGAAACATCCTGTATTCTAATCTTAAAATTCTCCCCCATTAATTTAAGAGTTACATTTCCTTTATCTACATCCTTCCTGAGTTTATCAGTATTTATGACTACTGCTTCAAAGCCATCCCAATCTTCCGAAACCTCAAAGAAATTGCTGTTATTAACCCCTATTTTTTGAATTATATCTTCTTTGTCATCCTGAGTACTCTTGTTATTGGAACCAGAATAAGCAGAAAAAACCACAATTCCCAGCAAAATTAATGTTGCAGTGGCCAGAATTTTGAAGCGCATAACATTACCTTAAAAGTTGATAAGTTAATATATGTATTAGGTAGAATGTTTATCAAATTATCCAACAAAACTAAAAGAGTTAGAAAACAGAAAATATGCTATAAAGTTATAGGAACATCAGTTAAGCGCGATTCCGCTGAAAGGCTCTTTTAAAGGTTATTTTTTCAATTTAAAGTATTAAAATGCCTTTTTCTTTTAGGAATTATTTTTTCAAGCTTCTTAGCACATTCTGAAGAAATCCATTCTTTTCAAAATACTGCTGGTGATACTCCTCAGCCATATAGAACTCGGAAACCGGCACAATGTCGGTCACTATCGGATTTTTGAAAACCCCTGATTTTTCAAGTTTCTCTTTTGAGGCTAAGGCAGCGGCTTTTTGCGTATCATCATGATAAAAGATAACTGAGCGGTATTGTTTTCCGATATCGGGACCCTGCCTGTCCTTTGTAGTGGGATCATGAATTTTCCAGAAGACACCAAGTAAGGTTTCATAAGACACCACTTTCGGATCGAAAATGACCCGAACTGCCTCTGCATGCCCAGTATCAAGGGTACAGACCTGCTCGTAACTAGGGCGTTCAAAGTGTCCACCGCTAAAACCGACCGCAGTTGCAACTACTCCCTTAACCTGCCGGAAAGCTTCTTCAACACCCCAGAAGCAACCAGCGGCAAAGGTTGCTTTTTCCAAGCCGCTTCCGGGATTTTCGAAAAAATCAGGATTTAATTCAGCTGTTTGACTTTCTTCCACTCTTTTTCCCCCCATGAGAAAATTATCTCCGGCTGTACTTTCCCATCAATTCTCCTTCGGCAATAATATGCCCTATCATTTCATTTTCGAGATCTTTTCTTCCTGCCCCTGCTTTAAGTTCGAGTTTCTTATCCAGAGCATAGACCCGGAAGAAATACCTGTGTGTGCCAGAGGGTGGACATGGCCCTCCGTATCCGATTTTCTTGAAATCATTTAAACCCTCGACTCCAGGTATACTGTCTTCTTCTATTTTCGCTACAGGTTCTATGTTCCAGACAATCCAGTGTGTGAACGTCTTCGTAGGAGCGTCAGGATCGTCCAATATAAGCACTAAACTCTCAGCCTCTTCGGGAATACCCTCGAATTCCAGAGGAGGATTTATGTTCTGCCCATCACAGGTGTACTTTCCTGGAATACTACCGTTAGCTGCAAATGCACTGCTAAAAACCTTTATATTTTGAATGTTCATGTTTTCATCCCCTTTGCCAGTATCAGGAGATTCTTCACTTGCAGGTTTTCCATTCTCGTTTTGAACACACCCTGAGATTACAAACATTCCTGCAAGCAAGAATATCAAAATAACTGCATTGCCCTTTCTATTCTTTATGGCATCAGCTCCTGATAGCATGATAGCTGCTCAACACTATAATATTAAAGCTATAGAGATATAACTTTAAGGCTTAACTAAAGCATGTGCTAGAAATACCTTTAAGGACCTCAAATTTAATCTTAAAAACTGAGTCTGTAATTTAATATGAATCTAACTTATTCTGAGGCTAACTTCAGACTTAAACTATGCCCTTACTTAATATAAAATGAAAGAGTCCCAAGATAGAGGTCGACAAATACCAAGTCGGCTCCTCCACTAATCTGGTAGAAGTCGACTTTATTGAGGATATAGGTATGTAACTATCTTAGAGCCGTAACTATCTTTAGAGCCGTCCTCTGAAGGTTATCAACCTGAAATCCTGAGATCTCAGAGTTGTAGATCATTCTTTTACTTCATGCTACTTCAGCGTCAAGAACTTGAATTATATCGTGAACTGTAAGTTCTCCTTTAGCCACACGTTGGACGTATGGATAAATAAACGAACAGTCATCCATTGCCGCCCAGCGTTTTTCTCCTATTCTTCTGACAACTTCATTCAGTATATCGCCACAGCTTTTGCAATATCTTCCTTCGCTTTCTGCTCCACAACTTTCGCATTTCATAAAAATTCCCCATTACCTATGGGAATGTTGAAAATAAATAAATTATGGTATAGGTGAGCATATTTGCACAGTCATGGAAAATCAGAGGTAAAAAGAGAAAAATCCAAGCTGGAAAAGACAAAAATACTTTATAAGTACTTTAAAGTTATTATAAAACTGCTCAATTCTGTCAACCTCATAAATTTAATCATTCAAACTCAAGTGACAGGAAATCCGGTTTTCTGAGGTATAAATGCCTGGGTTTTCCTACCAAGAGTCATTTCTACCAAATATTTCCAAATCGCAATCATACAAGATTGGAAAGAATTTCTTCGATTTCCTCGACCTCTGAGCCTTTTAAGGTTATTTTTTCCCTGTCATACACCCCTAATCCAAGCTCTACTGCCCTTTTAATTTGGGGCTGGGCCCAGATTGAATGCTCCTGGATTTTCGGAACCGTGCCAAGAGTTTTCAGCAGAGCAAGGCCCACAGCATCGTTTGCAACCACATCCGAGCTTGCAAGTACAATACCAGGCTCTCTCAGGGTTCCCAGGTCAGGGCCTCCGGTCACAAAGCATTTCGTAGCGTCTGAGATATAAAAATCAGGTCTATGAACAAGATTTGATTCTGCAATCATGTTTCCGAAAAGCACATCACTGTGCTGACCATGAGGAAGCTGCCTTCTGTCCCGGTCTGCGGTTATGCTGATCTGAGATTTCAAACCCATGGTAAACGTTGCAGTCCAGTGAGTCTTGATTACAGGAAGTGCAATCGTATAGTCTACCGAAGCCAGAAATTCGGGAACATAAAAACCTTCAGGCCATGAGAAAGCACCATCGGGCTTTACATGAGAGCGTTTCATGTGATCAAAAGTAAGAATTTCGTCCACTCCTTCGGCTTCAGCAACTTGCCAGAGCCCAAGCTTCCTGAGCACAATTTCGGTATCCAGCGTAGTCATTGATTTTTCGGCAACAATGATTTTTTTCGGATTGCATTTTCTTGCCTCCCTTATCGCTCCCTTTAGTATCTCGGGATTTGTCGAGCCAGGGGGCAGGTCTGCAGTGTTTGCGTTTGGCCGGATCAGTACAGTAGATCCTTCTTTGATTCCAAGCCCTCCTGCAAGCTCCACTGCCGTTCTTACGGATTCCGGGATGTCCTTATTTCTTGAAAGCCCAACAAGTACCATACTCAAAACCCCCACATAGTAATATGTGACCTTATATATAAAAATCAGAGATATTTTTAGCTTTCAAAAACTTATAAGCTGACTCGGAACCTGCCATCCAGGATTGTAGTTTTTATAAGTAAGCCCGTAACAACCCGGCGGAACGGGTTATTATCAGTTTTCAAAAAAGTAATAAGATGCCTCGGAAGCTGTCATTCCGGAGTATACTTTCCATAAATAGACCCATACCAACCCGCCGAAATGAGGTTTGTTTGGAAAAAATGGGGTTTGTTCGGAAAATTACCAGTAAAGAGATTTACTGGTTTAGTTTGCACTCACACATTTCTATAAGTGCCCCTTCCCCAATCCTTGAACCGCGTGCAATGAGCATATCTCCTGCCTGGACAACCGTATTGCCTTTTGGAGCATAGACCCAGCGGTCAGCCCTTTTGATTGCCATTACATGCAATCCGGTTTCGGTTTCAAGCTTCAATTCAAAGAAAGTCTTTCCAACTATAGGAGAGCATTTCTCTACCTGAAGCCTGGTGATAACCTCTTCGGAATTTCTGACTGCGAGGGCGATAATAGGATGAAGTTCTATATCCCTGAGCACGGTATCCGCAATCCCGTAAGCAGCATCGGAAATACCTTCAGAGGCACTTGCAAGGTGCAGAATTCCCCTGAGCTGGTTTACATCCTCAACGTGTTTTGCGGTTTCAAGCACCCAGTGTTGAAGTTCGTACTTCATAGAATCCATTTCGGATTCGAGGGCACTTACCTCATATGCAATATCCTCATTGTCAAAAAGAATGGCCGAGTATGCAAGCCCTACGGACAATTCGGACATATTTTTCATATCCACGATAATATCCACGGCATGTTCAAGGTCTTTTAGAAGCTTATTGTGCTCGATTTCCTTTGGGACAAATTTCCTTGTCGTGACCTTCTCAAAAAATAGCGGAACCCCTTCATCATGCCCTCTAGCAATCAAAACATCTCCCTGCCTGAGGCGGGTTTCCTTATCAGGGTCATAGATCCAGTCTTCATTTCTCCGGATAGCAATAACCCACATGCCGGTCTCTAAATCAAGCTCAAGGTCACCAAGCGTACGTCCCGCCATTGAAGATTCTGCTGCGACTGTTGCCCTGACTATGGTCTCTTCTGCTTCCCTTAGGGCTACTTTCAGTTCCATCGGAATTCCCATATTCATGAGAACTATTTTGGCAATGTCGCCTGCGGCATTTGCGATATTTTCCGAACACGCAGCAACCTGTAAGACTCCGAGAAGCCCTTCGGCCTCGTCAACTCTGCGTGTGCTTAACATCGCAGCCATCTTCATGTGGTAATCGAGGGTGTCCATCTTATCTTCAAGATTGAGTACCTCTTCTGCAATGTCCTCATCATCATAGATCATTGCAGAGTATGCAAGGTCTACCATGAGTTCGGAAGTATCCTTCATCTCAGTCAAAAGATCCTTGAGGTTCTTTGGACTGTATCTGAATTCTTTAGGGAACATGGTCTCTATATCAACTCTACCTTATGTTGGTGTATATGATTTATACTTCATAGTAATTATTAATTTTTGAATTATACAGGCATTTAAGAGGCTTGATAGAATATAATAATATTGAAATAAAAATAATAAAAATGGCATTTAATTAAAGAGATCTGTTTATAAAATATCCATCATGTACAGGGCTATAAAAATTCCTGTAACCCCTACGAGGTCTCCAAGGCTTGCTATAAAAGGGATTACGGTATCGTCCGGATCGATCCCGAACCGATGGGAGATAAAGGCAATGGCAACTGTCGCACAGTATACAACGGAAAGTTCTATGACAACAGCTATGAGGCTGATTTCCAGGAGGGTAAGGAACGGCATTCCAAAGCCCAGGAAACTGCTTGCCAGAAAGACCAGTATGCTGACAGAAATTGATGA
>JAMXLQ010000035.1 GCA_024280975.1 Methanosarcina sp. | reverse complement strand
AGAAACCTCTGAAAAAGAAGGAATTTCCACATATTTCTTTAAAAATCCGGCTGTATCCTCAGCTGTTTCCCCTTTTTTTTGTTCCGAGTTTTCCTGTCCCTGTTTATTCGGTATCTGATCTGGCTTTTCAGCTCTTTCTTTGAGCTCTTTTAAGGCTTTAACTTCCATCTTCCAAACTGTACCCGGAATATCCCTGATATTTTTGATATCTTCTCCGGCCTGCAATCTTTTTGCAATTTCCACTATCTGAAGCTCTCCCATACCGTAGACTATAAGATCAGCAGGCGCATCAGCCAAGATGGATTGCCTGACCTTATCCGAAAGATAATCATAATGGGCAAAACGCCGTAAAGAAGCCTCAATTCCTCCTAGCACTATAGGCACTTCAGGAAAGGCTTCTTTTATCCTGTTCGAGTAGATAATTACCGCGCGATTCGGACGAATCCCTGCTTTGCCTCCAGGGGAATAAGCGTCCTTGTTCCTTGGTTTCAGGCCTGGGGTCAGGTTGCTGACCATAGAATCAGTATTTCCTGCGCTTACGGAAAAAAAGAGTCTGGGTTTTCCAAGTTTTTTGAAATCTTCAGGGCTGTTCCAACGTGGTTGGGCAATTACTCCCACTCTGAAACCGGCATCTTCAAGGATTCTTCCTATTATTGCCGTGCCGAAACTGGAGTGATCTACATAGGCGTCTCCAGAGATCAAAATAATGTCAAGCTCCTTCCAGCCGCGAGCTTTCACTTCCTCAGAGCTCATTGGAAGAAATTTCGATGCAGGTATACGGGAAGAAATGGATTTTTCTTTCCTTTCCCTCTTGCCATGTTTGGTTCTGGACCCTTTCTCCAGTTTTTTTTCCTTTTCGGTCTGGGGCTTTACTTCTGAGAACTTTACTTCAGTTTTTTTTCCCTCGGCTTTTTCGGATTTTATTCTAGAATTTGCCCTTGATTCAGCTTCTTTTTTTGTTTTTTGTCTTGTTTCAGCTTTTTTTGGAACGAAAAAACCGGTTTTTCTACTCGACCTCTCTTTATCAGGCTTTTTTAAGTTCAAATTCATATCCTTTTTTGAAATTGCTACATCCTTCGCCATAATTTGTTTTTAAGCTCCTCGTTCTTTTAACTTCTGATTAAACAGGTGCCTGGACTGTTTTTATTATGAGTCATTTCCCCGGACAGTCATTATGAATTGTCTTATTCTCCCATCATCATTTTTAACATTCTGTAGGAAGCCATAATCTGGTTATTTCCATCTCTGTCAGTGGGGGCTCCGTGTCCAGAGTACAGGGCTTTTACATCGATTTTCGTTAATTTTTCTATTGAGCTAGCCATTTTTTCAGGTTCTGAACCCTCAAAATCCATTCTTCCGAAACCCCCGCCTGAAAACACAGTATCTCCGGAAAAGAGACTTTTTGAGACCGGCTCATAGAGGCAGATACTTCCTTTTGAATGCCCTGGGGTATGGATAACTTCCAGGTATTCCCCATTCCCTATGTCAATTTTATCTCCTTCTTCATATGTAATTGTGGGCCTGACCGCAGGAGCTCGATCCCCGAAAAGCACGGAGACGCTGAGGTATTCATTGTTTACTCCTTCTAGGTCCGCTTTATGTATTCCAACTTTCGCACCGCTCTTTTCTGCAATAGCTGCCGCCGCCGCGGTATGATCATAATGGCAATGGGTCAGGACTATAAGTTTCAGGTCTGTAAGCTTGATATACTTCTCCAGTTGTTTAATAATCAGGTCGCTACTCATTCCCGCATCGATCAGGACTTTTCCATTTACCAGATAAATGCTGGAGTCGTAAGCTGTAGGGCAAATGTACCGGACTTCCATGTTTTTTCCTCTTTAACTCTTCTTTTCCTTTTTTCCTTATTCTTTTCCTTAAGCTTCTAGTATTATTTCCCAGTTTGCCATTCTCTTTTGATATATTTCTGAGAATTTAAATATTAAAAGCCCTGCGAGCGTTCTTGGTAGCTGATTTTGCAATCTCTGCCGGATCCATATTCTTGAGTTGCGCTACTACAGGGATTGAATCTACTATAAAGGCAGGCTCGTTTCTGCCTTTGCGGGGAGAAAGGAAAGGACTGTCGGTTTCCAGAAGCAGGCTTTCAAGCGGCACAGCTTCTGCGAGGATCTGGTGATGTTTAGAAAAACAGACAAGAGTTGCCAGGGAAATGTAATATCCCATATCCAAAATTTCCCTCATGGTCTCAACAGAACCGCTGTAACAGTGATAGATAACTGTGTCCACGCTTCTAACAAGCTTCAGCACTTCTGCTTCAGCCAGCCTAGCATGTACTACAAGAGGTTTATCAAGCTCTTTTGCAAGTTCAATTACTTTTTTGAATGCAGCAGTCTGCCTCTCACGTTCCTCGTTTATTTTACAGTCCTGAAAATCCAGGCCTGCTTCTCCAATTCCAACTGCTTTCCCTGCATTGGCTTCAATCTGGGCAAGAATAGCATCTATCTCTTTATCCTCACCTTCTCTGCCAATATCAGGACTTAGGCCGAGTGTGGCGTAAATATCGTCATGTTGTTCCGCAAGTTCAAGACTCATGCGGTTGCCTTTCAGGGAAATTCCGGAATTGATCATTCCGACGACTCCTGCCCCCCTGGCTCGGAGAATAGTCTCTTCCCTATCGCGATTAAATTTAGGAAAATCAAGGTGACAATGAGAATCAATAATTGGATAAGGCATGGGTTTGTATTCCATCTCATTTTATTTTACTTTTTATACATGATTTATGGAATACAGACCCGAAAAATGGATAGGTGCCAGTCCTTATCCGATTTTTTTGTTTTTAACGTTTTTAATTATTCATTTGGACCCTTTAATCAGTTTTAACCGGTCCCAATCAATTTAGCTCTTTGACTCTTTTTTATATAGCAGGTTCATAGCATTTACAAGGGCTTCTACAGAGGCCATAACTATATCCGGGTTTGCAGATCTTGCAGTTACAATCCTGCCCTTCTCATTTTCGAGACCTATGTATACGTCTGCAAGGGCATCTGCTCCGCCTGTAATTGCATCGATCCTGAATTCCTGGAGTCTGAAGTGATTACTTTCTCCCAGGATGTCTCTTACAGCCTTCAGGGCGGCATCCACAGGGCCAACTCCGGTCTTTGCTGCAATGATCTCTTTGCCGTCGATATCTGCTTTGACCACTGCAGTTGGTGTCAGGATATTTCCTGTCATTACAGAAACTTCTTTGAGTTTAATTAGTTCATCTTCCGAACTTGCTTTCCCGAGTACGGCAGAGGCAACCGCATAAAGGTCCGCATCCGTAATCTGCTTCCCTTTATTTGCAATCTCCTTAATTCTGGATACGATTTCATCCAGCTGCTTATCGTTGCTGATTATACCTGCAGATTCGAGAGATTGCTTGACTGCATGTTTACCTGTGTGCTTACCAAGTACAATACGCCGTCTGTGTCCTACCATTTCCGGTGTCATTATTCCAGGTTCGAAAGTATCGGATTTTTCGAGTACTCCCTGACTGTGGATTCCTGACTCATGGGAGAAGGCGTTTTGACCTACGACAGGTGTATTTGGAGGCAGTCTGATTCCAGTATAGTTTTCAATCATTTTCGAGGTTTCTACAAGATACTCGGTTCGAATATTCGTTTTTGCCCCGTAGATTGAGGTCAGACTCATGACTGTCTGGGAAAGATCGGCATTTCCTGCCCTTTCACCGATGCCGTTTATTGTAACCTGTACCTGGGATGCGCCTGCTTCAACTGCCATGAGGCTGTTTGCTACAGCAAGCCCAAAATCGTTATGACAATGTACATCAATAGGAATCGTTATTTCGGCCGCGATATCCTTTATCTGTCTGTACATTGCAGATGGGACCATAACGCCAACAGTATCTGGCACGTTAATGATATCGCATCCTGCTTCCTGCACTGCTTTGAAAACCTCTATTAGATATTCAGGCTCGGTTCTCGTAGCGTCCATTGCAGAAAACATGCATTTTCTCCCGTTATCTTTAATGTACTGGACAGCTTCCACAGCCATTTGAATTACTTCTTCCTGGCTTTTTTTGATGGTGTATGTCCTCTGCACTTCAGAAGTAGGGACGAAAGTATGCACAAGTCCAACATCACTTTCAAAACAGGCATCAATATCTTTTTTCAATACACGAGCAAGTCCGCATACTTCAAGATCCAGCCCGGCATTAGAAATTGATTTTACGGATTCTTTATCTCCTTCTGATGAGATAGGAAATCCAGCTTCTATAATGTCTACCCCGAGTTTATCCAGTTGATGGGCAATTTCCAGCTTCTGGGCAGAAGTCAGAGATACCCCAGGGGTTTGTTCTCCGTCACGCAGTGTTGTGTCAAAAACAGTTACCTTTTTATTCTTCATAGGTTCGATGTAAAAATCGATCCCTTCTTTCAGTTCTTACATTCATGATAATCATCTAGTTGAATGTAGATTTCTAGTATATAAATCCCACGAGACTTTTTTAATGTTTAATTTTGAGTTTTGTTTTTCGAGTTTCGGATGGAAACTTATTTATACTAGATTCCCCATTCTAGAGTTGCTTCTCAAGGTGTCACACGACATCTAAGAGAATGAAAAACGAAGTTTAAAGGTGCCAGAAAAACGAATCTGAAAAACGGATATAAATGGCATCTAGGGACGTTGTTTTTGAACAATGGCTATAAAAACGGGTGAAGTTAAGGATTCGAAAGTACAACTCTTTTGAAATCTTTTAACTATTCTCATTTCCCTCTTTCATAATTGTTCAAGCTCCTTTGCAGGAAAATGTTTATATACTAGAACTTCCTTGTAAGTATTCCTCTCACAAAGCGATTGTGTTGAGGTGAATAATACAAAGCTTTATATACAAGAAATCCCTTGTATATGATCCTGCGCAAACTGATTGCGTAGATAAAAATCACAAATGTCTTTCATCTTTTAATGGAGACAGGAGTTATTTCCTGTCTGACGAGGATTTTGTCGGTTCGGTTAATTCTGGGCGGTGAGAGTTTTTCATAAAACATCATCGCGAAACGAAAATAACTGAATTGATAGTTGTTAGTGCAAGTTTCTGCGACCAAGACCTTTAATTTTGAAGTGTGCGATACATTAACAATTCTGGTTGATCCTGCCAGAGGTTACTGCTATCGGTGTTCGCCTAA
>JAMXLQ010000034.1 GCA_024280975.1 Methanosarcina sp. | reverse complement strand
TATGAAACAAATGAAAGTAATGCTTCTGCTGGCAACTTTTGCTTTTTGCATTATAAATGTCACCGGCAAATAATCAGGCATTCAGTTCAAATTGATGATGATTATTTGTTTAAGAGGTACTACAGAGCCAAAACAATATTTTTTGCAGTTTTTGTGAGTTGGAGTTTAGAAAAAAGCTGATTTTGAGTTTAAACCTCCAGAAGGTACAGCGGTGATTAATATATGAATATAGGCCCAATTGAAAAAGAAGAGTTATGGCGTTCATTGCCAGTATATTTCTTTTCTTTCTTAATAATTGGATACTTAGATATGGAAAGATACATATCAGTAGGAGTACCAGGGACATTTATCCTGGCTTTCCTCGTAACAGCTATACATTTCTCACTTATGGTCTGGTATAGAAAAAAGGAAAAAATTGATAATCCCTCTATTTTTTTAATAATAGACTACATTTTTCGATCAAAGAGCTATGAAGACAAAATCCCAGATATTTCTAAAAAAGAAAAAACTAGCATTCTCTCATCAATCCGCAAAAATATGCGTCTTCTGATTATTACAATACTTCTGTATATCGGTTACCTCTACGCTTCTTTAGTTTATAAGATAGATCAAATATTTTGGATTTTAATTTTATTGTTTGTCGGAGGCACGTTATCAAAGATTGTATTTGGTGAAAGAGAAGTGGATCGAAAGGATCCTATGAAATTGCTGATTTTCTATGTAATCGCATGTGTTTTCATTTTTGTACGCTGTCTCGTACTTGATTATCCTATTCTTCCTATTTTAAAAGGAAGTATAATTCTTGGAGCACTACTGGTACTTCTGGTTTTGGGAATAAAATGGTCACAGCATAAACAAAATTCGGATAACTAAATTTTCGGTTATCTGTATACACAGGTTTGTGAAATAAAGATACTTGTTGGGATTTTATGAAATTCTCTTGATGTTGGATTCTCCAGCTACCAACTTACTAAGATTTATGATTTTACAGAAAAATTGGCACACTACCTAGAGTAATGTGCTGAAGATTCTGTAAAATCACAGTATCAATCACAGCATCAATCACAGTATCGAGAATTCTTCTATAGAAAAGTAGAATATATAAAGGCAAAGCATGAGAAACTAGGCATAGAAATATCTCTATTGAAATAATGACAATAGAACACTATAAAGAAAGAAAAAACAGCGAAATCAAAAAGAGAAGTAATACGAAAAGTGTTTAAATCCCGCCCGCAGGCGGAACTTGAAAAATCACTCTGCTGAAGCTTCTTCTGCGGCTTCGAGGCCAAGAAGAGCTTTTATGGATTTGCTGCCATATTCTACGATTTTTGCATTCACCTGGACGATGTCAGGAGCAATTTCCTTGCCACGTATCATCTTTCTCCTGCGTTGCCCTGGATGTTTGGGGGTGTAACCCACACCTACTGCCAGCAGAACTCTCTGCCTTCTGTAACCAGGAAGATCAGGTCTCATAACAAAACCACTACCGTCACAGCCGCCAGTGATCTGGACTTTGTATCCGGCCAGGCCGAAAAGAGCACCATCAACAACATTGCCTATTGACTTTCCGATTAATGCGTTTGCCTCAGCATCTTTTACATCAATCTGGTAAGCACGTCCTTCTTTTGTGTCAGAAACTACAACTTTGAAATTAGCCATGTGAAATCCTCCAATATCAGATTTAATTTAATAATTCCTTTGCCTTTCTGTTAGAAATGTACTCGGATTTTCCTGAATTTTTACCTGAACCTTACGCGCATCCTGAACATAATTCTGAACATAAATGTAACTTACAAGCATTATTTTGCCCAGAAAGGATTACCTTTTCTTTTCAGGGAAAGGAAAATATCAAGAGTTTCCTTTTCATCGGTTGAAAGGGAATCATAGATTTCGTGCTCAAGAACTTTGGCATGCCTTTCAGGCACATTGATATAGAGCACATCCTCTTCTTTGATCTGCCTGCCTACGGTTGCACCTTCAATTGCCATTGCAACCTCTTTGCCTACCCTTGCAGATGGGATATTTTCTCCTTCGGACTGCAGACCTTTGATTTTACCTATAACGTTTCCGTTTTCAAGCATAACTTCTGCGTTTGTCCTCACGACTCCGCCAAGTACTCTTACACCAACAACTGCGGGTTTACTCTGGCGGAATACGCAGCCAGGAAGGATTTTGAATTTTCCCGGACGGATTATCGTTTCGAAAATCTTCTGTTCAGCCTTTTCCTGCTGCTCTTTTACATATTTCTGGTAATCTTCAACCAGGCGATAGATTACATCACTTGAGAATACCTTGACATTACTTTCCTGCAGGAAATCTCTAGCATCAGGGTGAACTTTGACGTTGAAACCTATAAGCACAGAGTAAAGAGGATCTTCGACTGTTGAAGCCTCAATTGCATCTCGGTGCGAGATATCTCCCACTTCGGCTTTCCTGATAGGAACCTTATCTTTCTGGAATTCATGGACAAGGGCTTCAAGGGAGCCCAAGGTATCGGCTTTGATCATGATTCCTACTGAACCGGTATCAATCCTGACTTCATCGATCTCGGATTTTACCTGGGCCACAATTTCATCAAGGTTTTCTTCAGTAGCAACTCTGATGGGAGAGCCTGCAAGGGCACCTTCAAGACCAGGAGCCGAAATCTTTACACCAGCTGCAGCCGTGACTTTATTTACCTGTTTGAACTTGCTCTCGTAGCGAATCTCAGAAAGTTCTCTAGGTTTCAAGAGAGCCCGTACCTTCGTCTGGATTGGTTCTCCCAGGCTTCCTATGACAACAGTATCGCCCTTTTTCAAAGTACCGTCGTAAAGAATAATATCAAGAGTTGCACCAAGGCCTTTTTCTTCCTTGACCTCAAGCACAGTACCGACTCCAGGCCCTTTGGCACTATACTGTAGGTTTGCTTCAAGGAATTTCTGGGCCAGACCGAGGAGTACCATCAAGACATCAGGAATTCCTTCGCCTGTAACAGCACTTACAGGCACAACACCCAGAGTTTTCTGGAAATTTGTAACCCTGTCGTACCGTTCTGCTGCAAAACCTTGATTGTATAATTCACCTATTACCTCGTCGAGCTTTGTCTCAATCCGAGCCTGGACGTCTTCGGACTGTTTTTTGAAAGTAGCCGCAAAAGGCAGGTCTTTTTGTGAAACCCAACCGCTAATCCTGTCAATCTTATTGGCAACAACAACAAAAGGAGTTTTGAACCGCTTTAAGATCTGCAGGCTTTCATAGGTCTGAGGCTTGAAGCCTTCATTTATGTCAACTACAACAATTGCAAGATCGGCAAGGGCGCCTCCCCTGCTTCTTAAAGTTGTAAAGGCATGATGTCCAGGCGTATCAATAAAGAGCAGCCCTGGCACTATGAACCTATCCCGAAGCCTTGGGTCCCCAAGCTTGTTGATAATAACGTCTATTGGGACTTCGGTCGCCCCGATGTGCTGGGTGATGGCCCCGGCTTCTCCACTGACAATTGCGGTACCTCTGATCTTGTCCAGCAGAGTTGTTTTCCCGTGGTCGACGTGCCCCATCACGCAGACTATAGGAGTTCTTAAATTTTTCTTGTCGGCCATATGCAAAACCTCTCTCATTCCCGCGTCTTAATTTGCTGCAGGTCCAGAAGGGTCCGGGTTTCCCCTGACAGACCCATATTGCAGGTACCGGATAAACAAAGGCCAAGTTCATGCCCTGAAGCTTCAGGAGCACGAAAAGGCTTTGATGTACCTGCTTTATTCGTACAGACAGACCTCATCGATTCTGGAATATTTCCCGATTTCGGAGTCCTTAAAGTGAATTGCAATTTCCCTTGCTGCAGCTTCTGGAGAGTCGGATGCATGAACTACATTTCTGCCTACATCCAGAGCAAAATCCCCACGGATTGTTCCGGGAGCAGCATCCACAGGGTTTGTAGCTCCATTTATAGCCCTCATAACCCTAATTGCATCTTTTCCGGCAACTACCATTGAGACCGAAGGGCCGGAGGTGATGAATTCGATAAGAGAGGGGAAGAAAGGCCTGGCTGCATGTTCACTGTAATGTTCTTTTGCAGTGGCTTCACTGATAACGTTCATCCTGAGAGCGACGAGTTTCAGACCCCGTTTCTCAATTCTGGAAACTATCTCTCCGACCAGCCCGCGCTGGACTCCGTCAGGCTTTACCATAACGTATGTCTGTTCCATGTGTACACCTTAATAATCCGAACAAATAAACTGGTAACTCTATTACTTTATGCTTTCTTCAACTGGATTTTGCCTTTCTCGGTCCATTCGGTACGCCTTGGAAGCCTACCCAGGTTGAAGTTGCTCATACACTTGGAAGAGTGCATGTAATAGGTAGAACCGTCTTTCTTGACGTAGAGTTTACCAGTTCCGGGCTCCAGCATCTTCCCGCAAAAATAGCATTTCCTCTGTTCCATCATCTCACCGCTTTCTTATCTGGTGGTCAGTTTCTTTGCTTCTCTTGATGTCTCAAGAAGCATCAGGATGTCACCAATGCGGACAGGGCCTACGCAGTTTCTTGTAATAACACGACCCTTATCTCTGCCTTCCAGAACCCTGCATTGGATCTGGCTGGCTTCACCGTGCATACCTGTATTCCCGATAACGTCAATAACCTCAGCAGCAAAACCGCCGGTTGTGCTTTCGTCAGCCATAATTAGCACCTCATGTTATCAGGATTATTTAAGAGCTTCAAGCTTCTGGGCAATATCCTGGATCATTTCAGCTGCTTTTCCTGCATCTACGATTGCGACAGTTGCACAGGACACACCAAGTCCACTGGCTGCACCAAGTTCCTTCTGGTTTTTGATGAATATGTAAGGTGCGTTTTTTTCTTCAGAAAGAGGAGCGATGTGAGCAACAATTTCGGTAGGCTCGATATCTTCTGCGATCAGGACGAGCTTTGCATTGCCTCTCTCGATTGCTTTTGTGGCTTCGTTGGTGCCTTTTTTAATCTTTCCAGTGTCTCTGGCAAGCTCCAGAGCTTCAAGTGCTTTGTTTGTAAGTTCTTCTGGAACGTCGAATTTAGCTAATTGTGCCATTTAAGATTCTCCTTCGAAATTGCGAGTACCGCAATTTTTCATCAATCATAGGTTTTTAACACATATCTGTCAACATTGAGATCCAGATTCTTAAGTTAAAACCTGAGTCACTTCAATGCGAAGAGTAAATGAGTTGAAATATAGATACTGCTAGCTAAATGCTGCAGATCGAACCTTAGAAGTACATGATCACCTATAAACTTTCTGCTTGAAAACGCAAGTCATAAACGAGA
>JAMXLQ010000033.1 GCA_024280975.1 Methanosarcina sp. | reverse complement strand
AAAGTAAAAAGAAATAAAACGTAGTAATATGCTCTCTAATTCCTTTAAATGGAAGCACTTTGTAGGTGAAATTATCTTATTGAATGTTAGATGGTACTTAAAATACCCATTGAGCTACCGAAATTTAAAGGAAATGATGATAGAAAGAGGAATCCAAGTTGATCATAGTACTATAATGAGATGGGTGCATCAATATTCTCCTGAAATAGAAAAGAGGATAAGAAGACATTTAAGACTGACAAGCGATTCTTGGAGAGTTGACGAGACTTACATAAAAGTAAAAGGTAAATGGAAATATTTTTACCGAGCAGTTGACTCAAATGGAAATACAATTGATTTCATGTTAAGTGCGAAAAGAAATCGAAAAGCGGTAAAACGTTTCTTTAAAAAAGCTTTGAGTTCTAATCATAATCAAATTCCAAAGGTAATAACTGTCGACAAAAATCCAGCTTATCCACCCGCTATAGATAAACTGAAAAACGATATGATGTTACCTAAAAACGTAGGAATTCGACAAATCAAGTATTTGAATAACATTATAGAACAAGATAATAGATCAATAAAGCGAATCGTTAATCCAATGTTAGGATTTCAGTCTTTTCAATCTGCTAACAAGACTTTAAAAGGAATTGAAGCTATGAATATGATTAAAAAAGGACAAGTCAAGAATCTAAATTACTCTAGTCTTAATGAAGCTAAATATATTAATCAATTATTTGAAATAGTTCTATAATACTAATACATCTTTTTGATTATTTTGAGTTTTGTCCTTTATCTATAAATTTACATGCTTATTCTGAGATTTTTTGCAACGGAACCTCTCTAGCAGATATTTTTGCAACGGAACCCTTTCCTGACTCACCGATAGCCCCATATCTTCAAAGACAAGTCAACCATCAGGTCAGTCAGGGCTCCTTCGCTTTTGTGAGATAGTGGGTAGAGATAAATCATGCTACAGAGAATAATGCCTTTTACTGTTATCCCCCACTGTAGAAGGATTTCCAAGAGGTATTTATTACCTATCTCAACGCCATTGAAACGGCAGAAAAATTCGGATGCTTCTCTGTAGTCTTTAAAATCCATATTTTTGATTTCGTCCAGGATTTCACCGTCGAGAAGCGCGGCTATTATCAATGCTTTTTCCAAAGAGATATTGTCTTTGTAGAGTTTCTGCATATTCTTTATTATATTCCTCATGTAGCCTGGAAAATCATTAAAATCGACATTTTCAGACTGCTTTAAGAGTAGTAGCTCATCAGTATATCGATGGCCAATTTCCTCTAGAATGTCGAACTTGCCTCCTGGAAAATATTTATAGATCAGCCCTATGCTCACATTGGCAGCCTTAGCTATGTCCCTAATAGTTACTTTTTCATAACCTTTCGTTTCGATCAGCATACGTGTAGCATCCTGAATAGAGATGATTTTTGCCTCTTTATTCCGTATGATACTCGTACCATCACCTTGATCGATCTTTTTAGCCATCATTTGATACTCTGTTAGTGAACATAGTTCATAAAGTTTATTAATGACTTATATTATTTTATAATAAGTTTTGTATAATCCATAAAATGATCATAAGTCTCTAAGGTTGAAACATTTATTAAACTTTGAATCGGGGAAAACGACAATGAAAGCCGCGATTATTTTACTTATCTTTCTTATACCTATTTTTCCTGCCTCTGCCGCAGACGTCTCTCATTCAGGAGAAGTAAGCACAGCCCACATAGCTGAACTTTACAGTGATCTCAGCTCCTTTGATTTGACTCTTTACTCGGACAAACCTTATGAAAACCTAACCCTTGAGGTTACTCTTCTCAGGCCAGTAGGAAACAATGAAGAAATCCTTGCTAAGCAAGTTCTTCTAGTTAATAGCCTTCTTTCAAACACTAGAGTAACCAAAGTAGGGTATTGGAATATAGGAAATGCACAAAGTGGGGCCTACACTATCCGAGCCAACCTAATAAAAAATGGACAGGTGCTCTCAGAATCAAAGTATGATTTTACTTATGGTGATAATTCCGTTTCCAAAATCCATATAGATGACCTGGTTTCGGACTCCAAAGGGATAAATGTTGTGCTCTCTCCAGTAAAACCCGTGCTTTTTGATATCGAATACATGCTCGTAGACGGCAATGATGTAGTTTATACGACAAAGACAAACAGTATAAGCCTCACAACCATCCCCGAAAATATCTCTGCAGATTGGGGCACTCTGCTTGAGAACAACAGGGAGTATCAGGGGAGAGTGAAGATCAAGGTAAATTCGCCCGAAGAAGAGACATTTGTTTCAACTAAGCCTTTTATTGCCAGAGATGATGCAGAAATCACATATATTTACAAGGACGAAACCGGGGCAAGTGCAACAGTTTACGGTAGATCTCAAGTGCCGTTTGAAGGAAGTCTGATTTTTAATGTCTACAAGTTGAACGATACCGAGGTAAGCAGTTCCAGACCTGTAGAGTCTATTCAGGAGAAAGTTCCTGTGCTATTAAATGGAGATGATACAACTGTCGAGGTTGCATGGGAACAGCAACTTCAAAAAGGAGTCTATAGGCTTGAGATAAATCTTTTAGACAACAGTAACGAGGTTATAGAAAGCAGAGAAACAGTTATAGAGTCCGATCTCTCCTCTCCTTCCAATAAGAGCGCAGTAAATAATTCTACTTCAGGGGCATCAAGTGGAAAAAGAACTCCTGGTTTTTCGGCGGCTGCCTTAATTTCAGGGCTCATTGTAATTTCTTTCTTTATAAGGAAGCAAAATTGAAATTCAAAGAAACTTCAAGAGCTCAAAAATAAGGTAGTGATCCCATGCGCTATGAACTCTTTGTCTCGCTCAGGCAAATCCGGGCAAGAAAACTCCAAACACTTCTCTCTGTGGGAGCTATAGGCCTGGCAGTAATGGTACTCATAATTTCCCAAGCACTTACTGTAGGTTTTTCTGAAGAGCTTACTAATATCACAGTAAATAAGCTCCCGCATGTCTCAGTATCTCCTCAGGAAGGTGAGGATTATATTTACCTCTACAAACCCCTAGTTGATGAAATCGACAAAATGGGAAGTGTTACTGCTGTATCTCCATTCCTAACAGGAAAAGCTTCCTTTAGATTTAAGACAAACTCCAGCAATGTAGAACTGAAAGGTGTAATTCCTTCACAAGAAGACAATATCAGTTTCATTGAAACAGATATAGTAAAAGGGAGTTTTCGAGAACTTGAGTCATCCAGAAATAGCATAGTAATTGGCTCGAAATTAGCAGATAAGCTTGGAGTTAATCTTGGCGATTCGGTTGACGTGTCTTTTCCCAATGCTAATCCTTTCTCCCTGAGAGTGGTCGGGATCTTCTATACCGGTTCTCCTATGGATGAGTCCCTTACTTATACTTCCCTGGGCACTGCCCAAAGGTTTTACGATGTTTCAGATGTAGTTAATGGCATTTCTGTAAGGCTCAAAGACTTTAATCAGGACAGAGAAGTTGCTGCAGAGATCCAAAAAACAGGTTATAAGGCAAAGGGGTGGACAGAAATGAATCCTGCAGTCCTGCAAACTATTGCCCTCAAAAGCACTTCGAATGACATAATTCTTGGTCTAATTGTGATTATTGCTTCTTTTGGAGTTGTCAGTACTCTAAATCTTTCAGTTATAGGCGCTACAAGCCAGATAGGAATGCTCCGCGCAATGGGTGCTACAGTATCAAGTATTAGAACAATCTTTATTCTTCAAAGTGGCACTCTCGGTTTGCTGGGAGCCCTTATAGGTACGTTCACAGGAGTTGCAATATCTCTAGCAATAGGCAAGATTTCCTTCTCTTCCTCGCAACTCTACAATGGCCTTACAACAATTCCCTTTGTAATTAGAGCAGGAGACATTATGTTCACCATTATTGCTGTTTTTCTTCTTAATTTGATCGCCGGAATTTATCCTGCACAGCAGGCAGCAAAACTTGATCCAGTTAAGGCTATTAGCTCAAAGTGAGCGAGTATTTTCATGCTAGGCAAGGAGTTATTTGAATGTATGAACTGAGAATCGCATTGAGGCAGGTTTTTTCCGGAAGAAAGCAAACCTTTTTCGCCATCCTGTCAGTTACCCTAGCTGTTGCTGTGATCACAATAATGATGGCGATGCTTTCGGGTTTTCAGACTGAGCTTACACAATCACTTATTGAAAATAACCCCAGTATTGTTATCAATCCTCAGCATGAAGGAGATTTTATTCACCTGTATAAGCATATCTCAACCAAGATTGCAGAAAAAGAAGGAGTTGTGGCTGTATCCCCTAAATATCTGGGTCAGACAGCGTTGAAGTACAGAAATAAGGCTGAAGGAGTTACTCTTCAAGGAGTCGACCCTGAAGCTGAAGATAGAGTTTTGAGAGTTAACAAGAATGTAGTCAATGGGGATTTCCTTGCTCTTACCCACTCGAGATATGGTATCGTGCTTGGGAACAAGCTTGCAGAAAATCTCGGTATAAAACTAGGGAATCAAGTTGATGCTGTTTTTCCTGGATCAGCAACAACTTCCTTTAAGGTTATAGGACTGACTCATACAGGGACTTTGTCTGACGAGACAACAGCCTATGCAAGGCTAGA
>JAMXLQ010000032.1 GCA_024280975.1 Methanosarcina sp. | reverse complement strand
GTCCATGGCACAGAGATATCCGCAAACTTTACATCTCCATACCGGTTTTGAAAGTTTCCCTGTATACTCCATACTCTCCATCATCTCGGCTCTTTTCTTTTCTTCGGCTCTTTCAGCATCTCTCTGTTCTTTAGGAGGGCGCCTTTCAGGAATTGACTCTACTCTTCTTTCTCCCCGGATAACCTCGTCTGAAACATAAAGTGCACAGTAACAAGCTCCATAATCATTTAGATCGGGATCTCTATAGTAGCAGGGACAGACAATATCCAGGTCCTCTTCCAGATTATTAGCAGAAAGCCTGCAAGGGCAGGACCAGTAGCCGTACCGCCGCTCATTGGCGAGCAGCCCCCGCACAAGATCCTTTGTGAACTCAACGTCAGGGTTGAGGTGGTATCCCGACTTTTCAACCTGATTATTCAAACGCTTGTAGACTTTGTCCACTAGTTCATCTGTTATGTCTTCTTCAGCAGTTTCCTCTTCTTTCAGCCCAATTCCCCCTTAAACAAAACTTTTTCGAAAAATTTTTTAAAAAAAGTTTTATCAAAAAACTTTCTTTCAGCCAAACTCTCCTTTAAAACCCGAGGGCTTCACGGATTTCTTTTTCTTTAAAACCCACGATCGCTTTTTCTTCGTTTATGACAGTTGTCGGGAAAGAAGTTGAGGGGTTGAAGCGTCTTACTTCCTCGACAACCTGGTCTTCTTCTTCTCCTTCAAGCTTATCCACATATATAAAATCGAAGTCTACACCAAGATCGGTAAGCAGTTTCTTTGTCCTTTTGCACCATACGCAGGTGCTAAGGCCATACATTACGACCTTACCCCTGTCAATTCCAGAAATGTGATTTCCTTTCTCCTTGTCCAGAGTAGATACATCCATTTGGTTAACCCCCGCCACGATAAAGTTATGGCAGTATGCTTATGAGTCCTTTATCTTGAAAGCGCATTTAATCCTGAGCTTACCAGCATATTGAAGTCTTGGCAGGCTGCAAGCTTTGTAAATTGCTTATGAGAAAATATGAACTAAAGTATATAAATTTAGACATACATATGAGAATTACTAACAATGTACGGACAGAAAATTAACAATTAAATGATAAATCCAGCAAAAAGGAATGATAATTTCTAACCAATCTAACGAGCTAGGTCAAGTTTTAATTCGGAATCAAAAAACAGGCAACATAGGAGATGTTCCCTGCCCTGTTCTTAAATTTCAATACTAATTTTTCACTGATAGGCTGGACGATGTATAGTCTAAGGCGTCCAGCTGGAGTTTTATTTTATCAAGCCCTTCCGGACATACCAGTCGTAATCGTGGGCGAACCTTTCTTTGTTGGATTTTGCAAGCTGGCAGAAATATTCCATGGTCTGGCGATGCATTTCATCCTGATCTGGATATTTTATTTCTCCGCGAATCGATTTTGCCAGCTTCTTACCAAGCTCTTCGGCAGTTCCCGCAGCTTGCTGAAGTGCAGAAGGATATATACCCATCGTAACACCAAGGCCACCGACAACGGTAACACCAAGGTTCATGAGCACGCTGTTCATGTATTCTACGACCACATCCGCCTTGCTTCCTCCTGCTGTGGATACGGAGCATCCGAACTTTCCGGTCAGCATCTGGCAATGGATAGCATCTGAAAATCGGTCAAAGAAAGCTTTCATAGGGGCCGGAACCGAGTTAATATAATTCGGAGCGCCAAAAACGATTCCATCTGAATTCAGAATTCTGTCAAAAAGCTCCTCAAAGTCGTCGAGTTGGGGGCAATCACCGGTTGCATAACAGGCTCCACACCCTGTACAGTATTCTATCTTCAGTCTGTAGAGATCTATCAGCTCGGCTTCCGCACCTTCGGATTCAGCACCTTTGAGCACGTATTTCACCAGTTGAAGAGTGTTGCTTTCATTTCCTCTCGGACTTGCATTAATGCCAAGAATCTTCATGATTATCACCTTGATTAATGAATTACACAGGATTAACGTATTATTTTTTGCCTTTCTCAGGTATACTGGCATGAGCTATCGAGCTACTTTTCCCTCTCACCAGGGATGTGAATACTCCGACAACGCAAAAGGCCGTAAACAGAATAAACGCATAGTGCAGGCTTAAAACAAATTGAGGGTAATATTCAGGCGTGATCTCTACAGGACCAATAACAATCGCAAAGATCATCATTGCGATACCCATTGACAGCATCTGGCCAAGGAGACGCATAGTGCCGTTCATTCCCGATGCAACGCCGTAGAATCGTTTATCGACAGAACTCATGATTGCATTTGTGTTTGGCGACGAGAAGAGCCCGAAACCTACACCAAGAATAACCAAGGTGATAATAAGGTGCCAAATAGGAGTTGTTTCTGTAAGAAAAATGAGAAGGAAGAGCCCAAGCGCGGTAAATGTCATTCCCGCAGACGCGACAATCCGTGGTTCAATCCTGTCAGAAAGCCGGCCGGCGATTGGCGAAACCATAGCCATGATAACCGGCTGTGCTACTAGGATAATTCCGGCATATTCAGGCGTGAAGCCTTTTGTGTACTGGAGATCGAGGCTTAAGAGAAAGGTCACTGCGAAAGTAGCGCTGTAATTGATAAGTGCAGATAGGTTCGAAAAGGCAAAAATTCTATTTTTTGTCAGGAGAGTAATATCAAGAACTGGAGAAGGTATTCTCATCTCATACAGAGCAAAAATAATAACCCCGAGAATTCCCATGACTATCAGGGCAACTCCTTTAAACTCCGGGAGAATTGAGAAACCGTACATGACTGCAACTACCGCTGCACCATATATGACTGATCCTGTCAGGTCGAACTTCTCCCCCCTGCACTCAGCCCATTCACCTTTTAGCTTCAACAGGATTAGGAGAATTGTTGTAATACCTATAGGGACGTTTACGAAGAATATACTCCTCCAGCCAAGATACTGTGTCATCGCGCCTCCGAGTAAGGGACCAATGGAAAGCCCAATGTAAACTGCAGTAATATAAGTACCAAGAGCTTTTCCACGCTCACCAGGTGGAAAGACAGAGGTAACGATAGCGACACCTGTCCCAAAGATCATGGCACTTCCAATACCCTGGACGGCCCGTACTCCAATCAGCATTTCCGTTGAAGAGACCATAGTCATAGTTAAAGATGAAATGCTGAAGATTGCGATACCGTAGAGGAAAATCTTTTTCCTTCCATAAATATCAGCGATTTTTCCGAACGGCACAAGAAACAATGCTGAAGAAAGGAGATAAGCAGTAGCGACCCACGAGAGTGCAATTGCGTTCATATGAAATTCAGCCCCGAGTGCAGGCAGGGCGATGTTTACGGCCGAACCATCAAAAGGGGTAATAAATCCCGCAAGTATCGCAATAAAGAGCACAATCTGTTTCCCTGCGCCGACAACAGGAACATCAGGAGTATGGCAGATTTCCGGGACTTCAGTAAGTGATTTGACGTTATTTGCTTCTTTTTCCATGTATATCACTGATTAAAAAGGTCATTATCTGTGGTTTGCAATGCAAAGAAACTCGTTTTCTGAACGGGACAAGAAACAATGCTGAAAACCGGATTTACGTGCAGGATCGATTATTTCAGAGATAATGC
Organism: Methanosarcina sp.; assembly: GCA_024280975.1. Classification (GTDB taxonomy): domain Archaea; phylum Halobacteriota; class Methanosarcinia; order Methanosarcinales; family Methanosarcinaceae; genus Methanosarcina. The sequence goes on along the minus strand of JAMXLQ010000032.1, from coordinate 6,734 downwards.
TCTTCATAATACTTTTCCTCATCATGATTGACTGATCGATCATTTAGTGTACCTTATTGTTATTAAATATTACACACTCTAGCTGCAAACGTTGGACCACAACCGTTGAGCCGCAACCGTTGAGCCGGTTGATCACGCCGGATAGGGCTTGGGGATAAGGTTCTCAAACTCAAACGTTGACCCGTTTTCGATCAACCCTTTTTTAAAAAGGCTTGCAATAAATCTGAGAAACAAATTAAACTAAGATAATGGAGTAGTAACTAAAATAATGTAATCCGGAATTAAAACTAAGACCCAAGAAAGCTTTTCCCTCAGTGCTATTAAAAGCACATCTACTTGCAAGGAATCAATGGTTTAGGCTCAGTAAAATCCAATGGACAAATTTACTAAAATTAAGGAAGTGCGAAATCATTAGTAAAATTGAAAAATGAGGGAGATCAAGTTTTATATATAAAACTTGGGATTAAGCCACTATATTTATGCTTGCATGAAAATTATTATGAACCAAGCTATAATTATGCCTACATGAAGATTATAGAGGTTATAGACTCACAATGAATGAGATAATTATCTGGATACTGATTATACTCTGCCTTATTCAGTCTGCTATTTTCGCCGGTATGACAATCGGGGTTTTTGGCCTTGGAAGACTCAGGCTTGAGATCGAGGCCGAAGCAGACAATAAAGAGGCTATCAAAATCTTGCAGATCCGGCGGGACTCCAATTTCCTGCTTACGACACTGCTCTGGGGAAATATAGCTGCAAACGTCCTCATTGCCCAGCTTACAGATTCCGTGCTGAAAGGGGCCTCAGCTTTCCTCTTCTCCACTTTCGTAATCACCAGTTTCGCAGAGATCGCACCACAGGCTTACTTTTCCAGAAACGCGCTTAAGCTTGGAGCAAAGTTAACTCCTCTTGTCCGTTTCTACCAGATACTGCTCTATCCGGTAGCCAAGCCAACAGCCCTTATTCTTGACTGGTGGCTGGGGAGGGAAAAACTTGAGCTTTTCAAGGAGCAGTCTATGAGGATTATGCTCGAAAAGCATATCGAGTCCGGAAGGACAGATATAGGCACTTTTGAAGGAATAGGAGCCCTGAACTTTCTTTCCATAGATGATGTCAGCATTTCTGATGAAGGCTCGTTAATAGATCCGAGAAGCATAATCTCTCTTCCAGTTGAAAATAATCGTCCGGTGTTTCCTCTTTTCGAAAGAGAACCGGCTGACCCATTTTTGCAAAAAATCGAAGCGTCCGGGAAAAAATGGGTAATCATTACCAGCCCTGAGAATGAGCCTGTTATGGTGCTTGATGCGGACCACTTTCTCCGAGATGCGGTTTATAAAAAAGGCCCATTCATTCCGCTTTCTTACTGCCATTTCCCGGTTGTTGTGAAATCTCCCAAGACCAGGCTTGAAAAAGTAATCCGGCAGTTTAAGGTGTATCCTCAATATCCTGAAGACGATGTAATCGACCAGGACCTTATTCTCTACTGGGGTCAAGAGAAAAGGATTGTGACTGGTTCGGATATTCTGGGCAGATTGCTGCGGGGAATTGTAGTGGAGTGTGAACTACCATCAGGGTGTGAATCGCCTGTTCCGCCTTCCCAGCCTGGGGTTGCCAGAAGGAGAGGTTTGAGAAGAGGAAAGAAGAAAGAAAGCGAAGAGCAGAAAAAAGAATAAAAAAGTAGAAGAAGGAATAAAAAGATAAGGGAAGGGAATAAAAAGTTACTCTTCATACGCAGGAAGGGTTATAACGCCGATTTCCTGAAGCGGATAACCAACGGCGAAATGGTAGAGATCCTGATATTCAAGCCCTTTGAGCCCTATGGTCTCATGCAAAGGATCATCAAAGAAACACCCTATTCCACAGCCTCTGAGGCCATTTGCTTCGGCTTCAAGGTAAAGAAGCTGCCCGAGAATTCCGCATTCCCAGAAAAGGTACGGATATATCCAGGCGCCGAACCTGTTCAGAGGCTCTTCGAATTCCGAGAGCATGCAGGCGGTAAAACAGGCATCGGCAGCTTTTCGCTGGGCGCAGGAAAGCTGGGCTGCAAATTCATACAGGGTTTCTTCCATAAGCATATAGAACTCAAGATCTGACGGGCAATTTTCCGGCTTTTCCCATAAAAAGTCCGATCTGATGGCAGCTTTAAACTTCTCTTTTTCTTTGGGTTTGCGAAGGAAAATATAAAGTCCTGGAAGAAGATCTTTTACGCGATTTACGAAAATGAGCAAGCGAGTAAAGGGACCAAACGCAAGGGAATTGAAAATTGGATTATTTTCCGGAAGGGTTTTTTGCAGCATGGCATAGAAAGTCTCTTTTTCCATGTATGCGCTGTTATTCATCTCAATAGCACTTCTTCTTCCACGTATGACGCTGCGTAAGGGGACTGTTTCAATATCTGGCCGGCTTCTGGAAATATTAGTTTTCAGATATGAAAGAGCCTGCATACCGAGATTTGATTCATCTTTTTTCTCCAGATAATCGGTTTCCTTTTTTTGGGCTGCCGAGGCGGCTTTTTCTATACCTACCCATTCAACATGCTTGGGGCTTAAACTATTAGGAGTGCCTTCCCAGGAAAGATTTTTAAAAGCAGAAATTGCGCCGGAAGAAATTCTGCCTGTGGTACAGTTTTTTCCTGCCGGATAGACCGCAAGCAGACAGGCAGGCTCCTGCTTTTCAGGACCTCTCTCCCCGGATATGCCAAGGAGCGTTGCAATTTCTTCCGTACCCATCTCCGCAAGAAGGCTTATTTTCCAGCCGAGTTCGGCAGCAGCAAAGGTCAGGGCATTAATTGCATGCCCTATATCGTGCTGCGCATATCGGAAGGCCCTGAGCCCATACTTCCAGGAAACCCGCCAGAAGATTGAAGTCAGACCTACAAAAAAAGTGCCTTCTGGAAAGCCTGAACTTAATAGTTCCCAGGTCGTCGGGGAAAATTCGGCTCTGAGTTCAAGAGCATGAGGCAAAGGAGCATAATGGCAGACCGAAGGATTATTCAGAAATCCCTTTACAGGACCTGAAAGAAGGTAAACTTCGGTAGGATGAAGGTTTCCGCTTGAGGGATTGACACGAAGAGGCCATTTCGTACCATTTGCTTTCTTCCAGGCAGAAATGGCAAAGCTGTCAAAAAAGAGCCTTGAGATTGATTCCATATTTAGCTTAGAAGGCTTGAGCTTTTCCGGTGAGAAAGCTTGTTCATAAGTAGGAAAAACCTCAGCTTTTATTTGCTCGTCACTCCAGATATCCAGATTCAAAAGTCGAGTTCCATGATAATTAAGGAAGGAATCTGGTTTGATTGATATATCCAGATGATGAGGACCCGGAGCATAGGTTTTAAAGTTGTGTTTACTTGCTTGGTGATAGGCCAGTATAGCTTCAAGTTCCGCTGTCATAATAAGCACACCCGATAACCGGAGAAATTTAATTCTCAGACAACTTTTTCGATAACAAGGTCTGCATTTCAGAATATTTGAGAGAATTAAATTTTTTTCAGGGCCTCAAGTACAGCTTTTCCAAACGCGTCAGCACTTGCGGGGTCTCGCCCTGTGACCACCCGGCCCGAAACCACTACTTCCCTGTCCAGATAGACAGCCCCGTGTTCCTTAAGTTCGCGTACCGTATCCGGACCTTTGAAAACCGTGCTTTCTTTATCCTTCAGGGCACCTGTTCTTGCAAGTACCACAGGGGAGATACAAATCGCGGAAACAACTTTTTTTCTGGCGTCCGCTTCCTTTACGAGTTTATGTAAGTCTTTGTTGTCCCATAGATATTTTATTGAGCCTGACCCCCCAGAGATTACCATTGCGTCGTAATCGTCAATTCTGACTTCGGAGATCGTGAGATCAGGCTTAATTGTGCCTCCCAGCATTCCCTTTGCAATTTCCGTAGATTCGGCTGCAACAGCAACTTTTACTCCTGCAGCCTCAAAAAGCTGCTTCGGAACAAAACATTCCTCGTCTCTGAACTGCTCCTGGGAGATTACAAGCAAAATTTTCTTGCCTTCGTATTCGATTTCTGTCATCCGGCTGCCTTCCTATAAAGCTTGAAAAATAAAAATGGAGTGAATGAGAAATGGAATGAGGCAGTAACCCCATTCTTTAAGGATATGTTCCTGAAAATATAAATGTATACTTCTTTAAGAGAGTATGGAACCTGAGAAAAAGTATAAGAAGCCTGACTAGGAGCGTAAGGGAATAAAGAGCCTGACTAAGAGTGTAAAGAGCCAGAAAAACAGCATAGTGAGTCTGAGAATCTCATACTCATTTCGATAAACAAATTGGTTTATAATACTTATCTCTACCCGATTCAAGTTATAAGAAAATACAGGCCTGCGGAAATTCCTGCTCCTGCGAAGGTTGCCACGAAATTGACTCCGCTGTTCGAGAGCAATCCCCTTTTCTGAAGAGTAGCTCCAAGGAAACTATCCATGTTTGTCCCGAAAAAGCCTCCTACTGTTGTAATAAGAACTGCTAATAATAAATTATCTGAGATTCCTAATAAGTATGCAAGGACTCCTATTATTGCAGAACCAAAGATTGCAGCAAGTTCGCCGAGAACTGATACGGCCCCGTCGACTCCAGGTTCTGAGAGCTTCAGGGTTGTTATCATTCTTGGCCTCCCTCTTGCCGTTGTTCCTATTTCACTTGCTAGAGTATCTCCAGTAGCCGTTGCAACCGTGCCCATATAGGCATAGATAATTGGAAGACCATGCTCAGGGAAAACTCCGTATGCTATTGCGAGAGCAAGGGCTGCCGTACTGTTCGAAAATACGTTTTCATAACTCCGGATGCCGTCCTTAGCCTGCGCAATCCCTATAGATTCTTTGTATGCATATTTGTACTTTGTAAACCCGCCTCCAAGAATAAAAAATGTTAGTAGAAGCAGGAACCAAGAAAGCCCGCTGAAGACGATTATCAGAACTCCAAGAAGAGCGGCGCTCAGGAGGGCAGAGACATCAGCAATCTTTGCTCTGTAAGCCAGCACGCCGAGGAAAAACGAAAAAACAAGTGCTAAAACCATTTTTTCTGGAGGTACCCAATACCTGAACTCTTCAAAAATCCACATCGTCATTCCTGAGCCCAGAGGCACCGAAATATTTTTATCTATTTCGGAGGGGATTGACTCGAAAAGAGAACCCGTAACCGCCCCGATCACAGCTATGAAGAAGATCAGATTATAGGGAACCGGAAGTTCCTGCCAGTAAACAATCCAGCTTGCGGCAAAGAATGCGGCAACAATCCGAAGTGCCAAGAAAGCCGAGCTCCATAGTATAGAAAAACTTCTTTTTTTAATCCTGCTCCGCCTTGAATTAAAACCAGGTACGTTATCTGTTTCGGAAAAAGAAGTCTTGTGGTTTCCTACTGCCGCAACCGCAAACGCGGCGAGTACTATATAGAAAGGATAGGGGTAAGAAGAGCTTCCCGAAATTATAGAGACAAAGAGCATGAGAGCCAGAGAAAAAATAAGGCTAATGAAATCTCTGTTGCATGAAAAGGAGCTTCCTGAGAACCTTAACACCAGAAAGAGTATAATAGACAGTAAAAAAAGGAAATTTATCCCTGTAAAAGGAGCTATAAAGATGAACAGGAAATACAGGATATGCATTACAGGAATCTCCTTGCAGGAATTCGCTTTTCTGAAAGATCGGGCAGCTCTGTTCATTATAGGACATCTTTTGTTTTTAATTTTCGTAGGAAGTTATATAAAATAGGCTTATCTTTATAAATAGATAGTTGTTTTTCTTTCAGAGATGATTTAAAAACACGGATTAAAATTTAAAAATATCTATTTTAGCGGTTGCGGTGAGAAGAAATTTACGCAAATAGCTAAGCTATTTAGAGATTATCCAATGAATAAAATAACTTTTGCTTCATATTTTAGTTTCAAGATTACACAAACTGTTTATATCTTCGCAATTTTCCCAGGCGTTATTTATTTTTTCCGAATTTCGTAAACTTTAATTGCTAACTTATTCTTCCAGGCTTACGCGCGAAACCTGATAAATTATGATCAATAAGTATAACCAGAAATAGATTCGTATATTATAACCACTAAAGCTGCAAGCCGTAATCGGTGGTGAGGGGAAAGCATGGAAAATTACGATCTCATTATAATAGGTACGGGTTCTGCAATGAACTATGTAAATCCTATCATTGACTCAAACCCTAAAATGAGAATTGCTGTTATTGACAAAGATGAACCAGGCGGGATCTGTCTTACTAGAGGGTGTATCCCTTCAAAAATCCTGCTTTATCCTGCCGAACTTATAAGGGAGCTTGAAACCTCATCTACTTTTGGAATTAAGCTTGAAATAAAGGACATTGATTTCCTTGCAATTATGGAAAGGATGCGCAGGAAAATAGGAGAAGATATCGAGGCAATAAAGGAGGGTTTGACCGAAAACCCTTATCTTGACTATTACCATGAAAGTGCAGAATTCATCTCTCCTTATACTCTAAAAGCAGGCGAAAAAACTCTCCACTCCGAAATGATCTTCCTCTGTACTGGCTCAAAACCTGCAATCCCTCCCATTAAAGGCCTCGAAGAAGCAGGATACCTTACAAGTGATACCGTGCTTAAGCTCACGGAATGCCCAAAAAAGCTCGCCATCCTAGGAGGGAGCTACATTGCAGCCGAATACGGGCACTTTTTCTCGGCTATGGGAGCCGAGGTCACGGTTATCGGGAGAAATTCTCAGTTCCTTCCGCAGGAGGAGCCTGAGATCTCCAAAC
>JAMXLQ010000031.1 GCA_024280975.1 Methanosarcina sp. | reverse complement strand
CCTACACATCTAAAAGCTATCTTGCTAAAAAATTAACAAAGGAATTTATAAATATAGAAACTCTGTCTGAAGAGTTTCAGGTGAATATCCAGCTCTAGAAAATACTTACGCTTTAGTTATATACTCGTACCTAACATCTGCTCTTGTAATCCTTGGAACCTGTCCCCACATGCCAATATATTCTCCCTGGATCACGAGTGCACCTTTTATTCTTGGAATTCCCTTTACAGCTCTGAAAGAAGCTTCTACAGACTCTTTTCCGATACCTACCTCGTTTCCAAGAGCCGTTGCAGCTGCATCCGCAAGGGATACATCATCCGAGAACACTGCAGCCGCATCTGCCATTCCAAAGCTGATTGAAGGGCCCACTGTCCCTGCCGAAGTACATACACCTGTAATCGAGTCTCTAGGTTCGAATATTAGCCCCAGGTTTTTAATAGGGGACTGTCCTGCATAGATCCCAACCACAACAGGCCTGTCATTGATGAGTGCGATATCCCCGCCATTATCGACAATGGCATATCTGGCCCCGGCTTCAACCATAGCTTCCACCGCAAGGGCAGAAATTGTGCCTGCAACCGCACTCATCGGCCCTATGCCCATAATGTTTCCGGCTTTTACCATTCTCTTTACAACTTCAGGGGCATTTTCCGGGCATTCGTAAGGTTCGAGAGTAAGCTGAAAATAAGGATCAGAGAGAATATAAGTCTCAAGGACTGCCCTGTGGATGCGAATTGCTTCTTTTGCAGCTTCGATATGGGTCTGGTTGTCGGCTGCAATCGTAACTATGGTTTCTTTGAGCTGAAAATGCTCTTTAATCGGGGTTTTGGCAGGTTCTTTAGTGGATTCTCTTATGGGATCTGGCATATTGGTTCAGATGGGATTTATTGCTTAAAAAATAGATGCTTCGGGAGCACGGTGCCCTTTTCGCTACGCTCAAGAGGGCTGAACTAGGGGCAAGGAACCATAATCTTTGCTCAAACAGGCTAATTTATAATAAAGGTTCAGGAAAATCTGAGAAGCCATGGAATTTAAAAAGAGCCCTTTTAAACCAGGCCCCGGCGTCTTTCACTGTTATATTCCTCAAAGAGGCTCTGCAATTCGTCCTGTTTGGCTCTATGGCGTTTTGCATCGGCTTCTTTTTCCCAGTCTACGATTGCGGCTTTGAGGGTTTCAGGTTCAACCATTGCGAAGTCTTCAGCCCTTTCAAGTGGGATATCTTCCAAGACAGGCACATCTCCTCTGAAGAAAGTTTCCTCGGCTGCGTGCGAAATGTCCTCAGGAATGAGTACGGCACGGATTCCGGCTTCTACAAGAATTTGAGCCGTTGCAGCTCCGCCTCCGCTTGGGTTTTCAAGGAAAACTACATCGCCTGTCTTAAGCCCATACTTTTCCTTGGTTTCGGCAATGGATTCCTTCGTAAAAGCAGCAATAACTTTGACAGCTGTACCTTCGCCGCGAACTTCCATCTTCTGGATTTTACGCAATTTATTACTTCTGCGCCGCAGCTCTTTTACGGTTTTATTTTTATGGCTGACCTCTTTTTTCAGGTTTTCAATGGTTTCGTCCCTTATCTGAATTTCTTTTGATTTCCTGATCTCACTGTAAGCTTCTTTTTTGAAGCTGTTCAGCCTTGACTGAAGCTTTGAGATTTTCCTGTCTTTTGCAAGCAATTCTTCCTTTAATTCCTCAAGATATTCCTGCAGATTCTGAATCTGCTCGCTCTGCCGCTGGATAGTCTCCCTTATTTTCAGGAGAGATTCATCGACTGCTTTGTCATCCGGCTTTTCGGCGCGCTCTCTTGGCCTTGGCTTTTCAGGCTCACTTAGTGCCTGGACTTTTTCAATCGCAGCCTCTATCGAAGCTCCACGGATTACATGAAACTTTATCAACTCGAGATCTGAGTTCTGAGGAGCCTTCTTTTCAATCCGGGTGAATATATTTTTGTAATTTCTGTAGGTGAGAAGAGCCGCAGTCAGTGCATCCCTTTCATGGTCGTTGGAGTAGCCAAAAGTTTTTCCAAGCGCAATTTTTTCCTCGGCAGAAACCTCGATCCCGGGACTTGCAGGGACTGCATTGAAACTCCTTCTGATTTTCTCAACCGAACCCGGCATCGGAGTCACATCGCTGGCGATAACAGCAGGTTTTCCGTATTCGGCAATAAGTTTGACTACCTCGTCAGGAGCTATTCCCCTGAAACTTTTCAAGTAAAGAAGGTCTCCATCAAGAGAAAGAATCGCTATTCCCACAGTTGTTCCGGGGTCAATTCCCACAAGCGTAAACTTACGTCTAGTATTTTTCGGTTTAAGGGGAACATATCGAATTTTATCGCGTTCAACACTTCTTACGCTTACCTGAGCATCATTACTTGCCATTGGATGTATTGATATCTCTCCACGTTTTGCATAGACAGTGAATTCAGATCTGACATATCCTCCGAAACCTTTTACGTTTATGGCTTCGAACCTTATGCCTTTTTCCCGAGAGAGGTCTCTCAGGATATTTTCAATTTCTCTGCTCCTTTGCAGTACAGCTCCGTGTACCTTCCTGCGGTATCGGTTCTGGCTCCAGCCTCCTCTTCCCAGGGAACGGGCTCTGCTGACTTTGATTTTTGTAATATCTTCAAAAAGGGAAACTTCATGCCCAACCCCCATATCTGCAAGGCGGGCACATGCTTCGGCTTCTTCATTTGGGTTTTCGGGGTCAAAAGAAAAACCATTTTTCCGTGCAAGCCTGACAAGCGGTTCGAGATGCACCCCACCTGTGACCTGAACCAGCTTAACGCCTTCAGGCAGCCGTTCCATGAGAGATAAGAGCTCGCCTCTGTCGGATGCAAGCTCGAAAATATTATCAACAGCTATTATCTCCGGCCTTTCTCTCTGGATCATATTAAAGATCTTTTGGCGACGGAGCATACTTTGATGGGAAACTTCCCCGTCTTTAAGGATAGCAAGTGCATATCTGGGAAGTTCCCTTGCCCTGGGAGAGCCTCGGGCAATATCAATTCCATAGATAATCCTTTTTTGCATGAGCGTCTATATTTTATTTTTTATAGAATATATAATTAACTGCACTCATTTTTAATATTTAAATCTATTTATTATATGATTTTCAAAATTCTTTTTCACGCTTTTCAGAAAAGACAACGTAATCTGAATAGACTTTCTAAGTTATTCTAATATAACAGGCTTATTCCAATACAACAGGCTCAAATTAAATATAATTTATTTGCAACCAAGATTTTTCATTCAAAACTTCAATCTACTGTCGAAATATAGTTTGTCGCTTGGACTTTTTTCAGGACATTTCTTATTTGTTAATTTGTTTTTAACTATTTCGGTTTTGATGTAGTAAAACAGGCACCTGCTAACCCTAGAATCTTTTGGTACAAT
>JAMXLQ010000030.1 GCA_024280975.1 Methanosarcina sp. | reverse complement strand
TTGTTTAAAGTCAAGTTAAAACTCGTGCTGCGTTATATGTAGTTAGAATTTTTACAAATTTTGATTGTTGAAAAGTTATTAAAGACTACACCTTTAAATCTCATCCCTCCCTTTTCTATCCCATAATATAACTCTCATAACTTTTATTCGGTGACTCTTTTATGAAAAATAGGCTTTACAAATATTATCCTGAAGATTTCGGGGAACTTACTGTTGACGTTTTGCATATGGATCTTGTGTTTGATGTTTATGATGACAGGACAAATGTGAGGTCTGTGCTCAGGGTTCGGACAAAGGATGCCCCTATTGAGAAGCTGGAATTAAACTGCAGGAACCTTGAGATTCGGGCTGTGAGCTGCATACAGTGCGAAGTTTCTTACAGATACCGGAAGGATTATGCGATTCTTGAGATCAATTTTAGGGAAGAAATTCCGCCGCATACCGAGGTTGCGGTTATTACGGATACGGTTTGCAAGCCGACGCGAAATATCCTTGAAGGGCTGTACTATGACGAAACGCCGGCAGGTGCTCCCCCGCAGCAGATCACACAGTGCCAGCAGTGGGGATTCCAGAGAATTGTGCCGTGCATCGACGAGATGGCCGCAAAATGCACTTACAAAACTACCATTATTACGGATTCACGGTATACAAACCTGATTACAAATGGGGATATCGCGGTTGAGAGGCACACCGTAAAGCCCGGGAGGGACAGAATCGTCTATGACAACTCGATTACACCTATGGCGACCTATCTCTTTTTCCTTGGAGTGGGTACTTATGCGACCTTTAAAAGGGAATTTGAGTATCCTGACGGGGACACTTTCATGCTGGAGTTACTCGTCCCGCCTGCCTCAGATGCTTCCGCAGCCGAAAAAGCGCTTGATATCCTGCACGACGCGATTATGTGGGTTTACCTTTTCACAGGGCCTGAGCAGTTCGATGAGGATAAGCTGCCTGTTAGAAAGGAGATCTGGGAGCTTATCCGCATGCGAGAGAAGATGAAACTTGAGGCAAAGCCTGAATCCAGGCTAGAAGAACTTAAAAAGGTCAGAGAAAGGCTTGCCGAGCTTGACAGAGCCATCAGTCCTGGATACAGGTATACAGGTACCGTATATAGGGAAATCGGCATGCAGAACTCAGATTTCGGAGGCATGGAAAATGTTGGGAACACCACGATTACCACAAACCGCATAATGCCTTTCCCGCAGATGACGGATGCAGCTTTTGAGTATATGATCCGAGTAAAGGCGCACGAATACTATCACAACCAGAATGGGTCCGAGGTCACTGGACAAAGCCCGTTTGAGATCTGGCTTAACGAAGCCGTGACCGTCCATGTAGAAGAACAACATTATGCCTTTTTCTTTGGTGAAGACTATGAGAGGCTCGGTAGAGTGCTTGAGCTGCTTGCGCCGGCTTCAGGCACATTTGCCCTGGATTCAGGGGCAGCTTCCATGCCAATTATTCCTGAAGGCTTCAATGATCCAAACGACCTGATTACCGCAGTCACTTACGTAAAAGCCCCGGAATACGTGCACATGATCGAGACCCTGATAGGAAAGGACATTTTTGTCAGGGGCCTGGACAGGTACTTTAAAAAGTTTAAGCATTCTAACGCAACTACTCAGGACTGGATTGAAGCTATGGAAGAGGAAAGCGGGCAGCCTTTAAAGGAAATGTCTGAGACCTGGCTGAGACAGACAAAGTTCCCTATAGTTGAGATTTCAGCCGAATATGACAGAGCTGCCAGAAAGTTCACGTTCTTCCTCAAACAAAAGGTTCCTGAATGTGGAAAAACCTGGGAATTCCCGTTCAGGGCAGCCCTTGTTGACGAAAGTGGAAACGACCTTGCCGAAATCCTGGAAAGAGTAAGCGGGGAAACTGCGGAGATTACAATTGAAAAAGTGGATATGCCAGCCTTTCTATCCCTTAATAGAGGTTATTCTTTCTACGGAAAACTTGTATACAGGGCAAGCCAGGATGAGCTCATGATGCAGGTAAGGAAAGACACCGATACCATAGGCAGGTTCACAGCTTTCTATACCCTTGTCGACAGGGAAAAACTCAGACTCCTTAAAAATCCCGAATCAAAGCCCTCTGAAGATTTTATTGAGCTTTACTACAGGCTTCTCAATGACCGGCAACTTCTTGAAAAGGCAGGAGGGCAATTCCTTACCATTTTTGAGTCCGTAGAAGATGAGGAGTTTGCCCACAGATACCAGGCACTTTATGAGGTGAGACAGAAACTCCTGAAAGCCGTTGCTTGGAAATACAGAAACTCCGTAGTCTCAGCCTACCGTTTCTTTGAAGAGGCTTCGGTTCCCAGAGATTCCACCCTTGAGGAGACAGCAAGAGTAATCAAAAACAGGCAGGCTAAAAATGTCTGTCTTGGAATCCTTGCAACCCTTGATACTCCTGAGATTTATAAAATGATAAAACAGCAGTTTGAGACTGCAACCTGTGCAACGGACCTATTGAGCGCATTTTCTGCTTACCTGAATAGCTCGGCGCCCGATAAAATTGAAATCCTGAGAGCCTTTGAAACGGAATCAAAGAAAAATCTCGTTGCTTGGGAAGCTTTCCTTTCTGTAATAGGAAGCAATAGCAGCATCGACGCAGTGGAACTCGTAAGAGAAATGGAACGGTCAGATGCTTTCAGGATTGAGCAGACAAATGACCAGCGTGCCCTATATGGAAGCTTTGCCCGCAACCGGAAAAAATCGCTCCAGACTGAAGAAGGCCGAATTCTTTTTGCAGAAATCCTGAGAAAGCTTGCTCCTGTAAACGAATATACTACAGTCAATTTGCTTAACGCCTTTGCAAATATAGACCAGATGGAGACAAAATACCATATTCCACTGGTAAAAATCCTGGCGGATCTTCTAGGAGAACTGGACGCCCAGAGATTCCCGAGTGTATATAACAGAATCAGAAAACTCCTTCTAGGAGCTCCGAAAGCTGTCAAAACATACAGTATAGAACATGGAGAGATTCCTGGACTGCAGCCGGGAAAAGATGAGAAAAAGTAAACTCATACTTTTACCTTTTTTGCTCCGGTTTCATATTGCCGGAACAGGAATTTTTATCAATTTTTAGCTGTTTCAATAAAACATTACAAATTGAGATGACCAGCATAGATACAAATAGCTAACCTAGTTATTTTTTATAGTGATAAATATAAGTAAACTAAAGAAATTTATATCTTTATCATTTTTCTTGTTCTGTTTGTATTTGTAGGAGTATTTGTAAAATTGCCAATTCTTACACCAATATTAGCCGATGAAAAACAATCAAATGTAGTAGCTAGTTTGATAATTCAATTTGGAGATGAAATTACAGAACAGGAGGCGAAAGCTATTCTTGAGAACTACAGCCTGCCTACATACAAGCTCGATTACAATATTGATTTCTTGCCAGACAAACACTACTACATAATAGTTGATAAAAATAAAATGATGGGCGTAAAAGACGAATTGAGGAAAGGAGCACATTGGACTGATCCTGCGTCCCCTGATTTTGAAAAAGGGAATAATTACATAATTCCAATAACTGATAAAGCTATTCAGGATAAAAAATTCCTTGTGTTACTGGAAAAAAATAATCTTCAGGTAAAAAATTCATATGGTGTCAATTTAATTTTGGAGAACTTCCCATGAGTGGGATTTCAAAGGGACATGCAAACGAATTAAAGAGCGAGCTTGAAATGAATGAAAATGTTTTTTTGGTAGAATTCCAAACTATTTTTTCATAAAAAATTCGTATATTAATTAAATATTGAGCTCATCCCAAAACTTAAAATTTGCTTCTTGAGCCTTGCATTTCGAATAATCAATCAAGCTTAGGATCATGAAAACAATTATGAGAATTCCCAACGATTAAGAATAAAGTGGCTTTTAGGATAGGCTCATAAGCTAAAAACAATATGCTCATACTGTATTATAAATACTCGACAGTATTTATATAGTTTAAAGCTGTTGTTTTTATTGCGCTGCGTGTGTCCAATACACGTAGGATGTGAGCATAGACGATATCGCTTCTCCAGCAATAAATGCTCACCATCCTAATAATTCAGATTTTAAAATGGTATACGAAGTATATACATCTTCTATGTATACTCATAGCAAGCTTATATCATACATTCTCGATGAAGTTGGAAGCACTGTTATTCAAATTCAGCTTGTAATTTTTTAATGCGATCTATCATTTTCTTTTTCAGTTCAATTGCGTTCTCCATGTCTTTTATTTTCTTTTCGAGGAAGAGAATTTTTATGTCGGACTTCATTCTCATAACTTTTTTCTTTTGTTCTTCTGTGAGAGCTGGCATCCAGCTATGCATTGGTCCGCACTCCTTTTCTTCCTCTGACATTTCTTCCATTCTTTCTTTCATATGACCCATTCTTTCTTCCATCATAGATCACCCCGTTTGCATAACTTCATCAATTAATCTCTAGCAGTATCTTCATTAACACTGTTTTAACAACCGTTTTTGCAAAAAGAGTATGTACTAAACACATAACTAGTTAATCTTTGATAATCTTCAAGCGCACCGAAAATTTTAGCGTCGAACGATTTTTTTTTCGATGCGTTTTTATTAATAAGGGAAAATATACACATGAATCTTTGGATAAGGAATTTGAGCTGGGGATGTGGAGAGGCTAGGTTAATATGTTATGATTGGATAATAAGGCATAATGCGTCTATGATTCGTTACTTACTACCTCCTGATTTTAAAAATGATATACAGAGTATGTACATTAGATTCCGTTGCAAAAATCTCAGAATAAGCATGTAAATGGATA
>JAMXLQ010000029.1 GCA_024280975.1 Methanosarcina sp. | reverse complement strand
GGAATTCCGGTTGTCGGAACGGTTTCAAGTGAAGGAAAAGGGATAGAAGAACTTAAAGCTGCAATTTCGGAGTTTACCTCAGGAGACAATGCTCTAAAACTTAGGCAAAAGTTCGACTATGGAACAGAAATTGAGCAATACATAAAGGCGATTGAAGATTTGCTTGGCCCTATAAAGAACCAGAAATCTCAAAAAAAGCTTTCTCACTCCTTCTGCTTCAGGAAGACAGGACAGCTCTTGAATACCTGTGCAGGGCTGAAAAAGCCCCCAAATATGGGGAAGAAGGCCGCAAAAAAAGCTTCGAAGAAATCAGGAAACTTGCGGAAGCAGCCTCAAGTATGTCTACAGTTCCTTTTTCCTACCTGTTCACTCTGAAACGTCAGGATCGTGTAAACGAAATTGTGGAACATGTAATGGAGATTCCTGACAGAATAGAGAGAATAAGTAGCCGAAAAGCCGAAAAAATGGGAACTGTACAAAAAGAAAATTGTACCTGCGCTTCGCGGGAGAAAACAAAACCCGAGACAGCAATAAACCGAGCAGGAAAAAGAGAAGAAAGAAAAAAACAAAAGCGAAATATCGAGTTCTCCGATAAAATCGACAGTATTCTCATCCATCCTGTACTTGGGATACCTGTGCTGTTTTTAGTCCTGTACTTCGGGCTTTATCTATTTGTAGGTGTGTTTGCAGCCGGAACGATTGTTGATTTTCTGGAAAATACGGTCTTTGGAGGATACATAAATCCCTTTGTAACTGCAAAATTTATATCGATTATACCCTACCCGGCTTTGCAGGATCTTTTTGTGGGAGAATACGGGATTTTTACCCAGGCCGTGACATATGCAATTGCTCTTATTCTTCCGATAGTGGGAGCTTTTTTCCTTGTGTTTTCCATTATAGAGGATACGGGCTATCTTCCAAGGTTAGGCCTGCTTCTGGATGGCATGTTCAAGAAAATAGGGCTCAGCGGAAGGGCAGTAATTCCAATGGTGCTCGGATTTGGCTGCTCTACAATGGCCACAATGGTTACCCGAACCCTTGAAACAAAGCGGGAAAGGCTTATTGCAAATATCCTTCTGGCTCTTGCAATTCCGTGCTCGGCACAGCTAGGCATCATTCTTTCAATCCTTTCAGGAAGCCCTGAGAGCTTGCTTATCTGGTCTGTAGTAATATTATTGGAATTTGTCCTGATAGGTTTCCTGGCTTCCAGAATCCTGCCTGGAGAAGCTCCTACATTCATACTTGAAATGCCTCCTCTCAGGAAACCAAAGCTTTCAAACATACTGGTGAAAACCTACTCAAGAATGCATTGGTATTTCCTGGAAGTGCTTCCGCTATTTGTACTGGCAAGTGTTCTGATCTGGATAGGCAAACTAACAGGCCTTTTTGCCCTTGCCCTGAAAGTCATTGAATACCCAACAGTCTGGATAGGCCTGCCTCCCGATGCAGCTAATGTCTTCCTTTTCGGCTTCTTCAGGAGAGATTTCGGGGCAGCGGGACTTTATGGAATGCATGATTCCGGATTACTGACAGGTGTGCAGCTCGTAGTTGCAGCCGTTACCCTTACCCTTTTTATGCCCTGTATAGCCCAGTTCATGATGACGATAAAAGAAAGAGGTTTAAAAATAGCCCTTGCAATTTCGGGTTTCATTTTCCCGTTTGCATTTCTTACAGGCTTCATCGTAAATAATCTGTTAAAGTTGCTGGGGGTTAACCTGTGAAATGCCCCCTCTGCGGAAATGAGTTTGATAAAGCTGATGAAACAAAGTGCGCCGGCTGTGGAAAACTTCATAGCTGTAATAAGCAGTGCTGCCCGAACTGCGGTTATGAACTTGTAAAAGAAGCAAAGATAATTCAATCCATAAGGAAGTTCTTCAAATGGTAAATAAAAACTCACGTCTTGACCTGAAAACTACAACTCTCTGCTCAATGGAACCCAGAAAAACTGGAAAAATTGACCACCTTGAAACGAAGAACCCGGGAATTCTACAGAAGCTAATAGCTATGGGTATCCTCCCTGGAATGCCTATTACTCTTCTCCGGCGATCTCCTTCGTATCTTTTTGAGGTTGACCAGACCAGGTATGCTGTTGATAAGGAAATAGCAAACCATATTTACGTCAGCTATTGATTTGCCTCCCGACGAAAAGGCAAGAAAAAAATTATAGGAAAATTAAAGATCTTAAATACACGAAATTATTTTTGGATACCACAGGATGCAACATATATTCATTTTCTTAATTTTAAGTAATGTTTTTTCTTTAAAGCGATGCTATCTAAAATCGAATGGGGAATCTTTGATTTTTCTTTGATATTAAGTCCATCAGATTCTTTTTTTGCTTGGTTCAGTGCTTTCTTAAGTTCTTCAAGTTCTAAAACAGTTGCAGCAATACAATAATAGCTTTTTGAACGACCTTCGTTAAAGTCTTTTAATATCTCTTTAAGTAAATACTCTCTTTGTTTTTGTATTTTTTCAAATTCATCAATGCCGTTCTTACATATAAATGAAATATCCTCTTCAAGAGTTTGATAACATTTGAAGGAATCATATTTTTTACCGACTTCTCTATGTTTCCTCCATTTCTCACAAGTGTTGCTTTCTTCGCACTCCCAGCAAAATTCAATTCCTTTTCTTTTTAATGCACAGGTGATAAATGGGCAACCAACAGCCATTCTGGTAGGACTCTTGCATCCTAAGCATCTGCTCTTTGCTTCAGTATTATACATAGGGCAAAGTCTGCAAGAAAGTCCACAGACTCCGATTTCAAGATAGTTGATATGCATAATTATCTTTTTAATGTAGGTAATTGATTGCATATTTTTTTTGGGTTTTGAAAGTCTTCAGAGGATGTTGTATCCTGAAATAAACAATAATTATAATGGGCTTCTTTCAGAGATGAGTGAAAAAGATGAAGATGAATGATTTTTGAAGGTATAATTGCAGTATCTAGTTAATTACTTCTTCAATGTTATTTCTCTTACAAGAAACCCGTCTACCAAAACTTACCAAGGTTATTCCCTCACATGCCTGATAATATGCCCAGATTCAGGAATTATAATTTCAGAAAGCGCCAGTTTCACAGCGTTTGGCGACCCCGGCAGGCAAAACACAGCTTTTCCTTTAATCACACCTGCTACAGCCCTTGTAAGAATTACCGATGTTCCTATATCTTCAAAGCTTTTATACCTGAAAAGTTCTCCGAAACCTGAGATTTCTTTCTCAAAAAGTGGGGTCACAGACTCAATTGTAATATCTTTTGGTGCAAGCCCTGTGCCTCCGCTTGTAATTATAATATCTGCTGAGCTGTCGAGGGCAGCAAAAATTGCATCTGTAATTGAGGTTTTTTCATCGGAAACCAGCCTGTAAAAAGAAACTTTGTGGCCAGCAGCTTCAAGAAGATTTTTCATAGCTTTTCCTGAAAGGTCTTCAGCGCCCTCAGGCGAGGTGGGATTTCCGTATTTTTCATACCTTGAGCTAGAGATTGTGATTAAGGCAAAAGAAAAGGATTTTTTTGCTTCTTTTTTGTGAATTTCCGGTGTGGATTCTTTCATGAAAGTCACATCCTCCATTTTGTATTCATTTGATTCAGTTTTCCGTTCTCGAAATTCCTGTTATCCAGTTTCTATTCACTTTTATTTGCTTGC
>JAMXLQ010000028.1 GCA_024280975.1 Methanosarcina sp. | reverse complement strand
AGAATTCTTATTTTGTCATCTTTTTTCCCGTAAACTTTGGTAACCATTTCACAGACAGAATCTTTTTCGGCGTTTACGTCATAGTCGAATTCGAGAGATCCTACTCTTCCCGAGACCAGGGAGAAATTATTGTAATAACTGCCACCTTCCTCTATCTTTACTTGTGCCCTCGGAATCACCTGAGCTCCTCCATGGGGTCCGTGGAAGTGAGTTTCTGTGTACTTTAATGAGGCATTCTTCCCTACAGCCATTTGAGCTTCCATTCTATGAATAACCTTTACAGCATTAGGGAATGTACAGTGAGCGACGAGTTCAACAGCCGAGTCTTCTTCGGCTACGAAATTCATCTTTATTTCCTGGAGTCCATCTCGAGGAATAAGTCCGAAGCAAAGGTGGACAGGAAGTGGAATTTTATACCCTTTCTTAATGGTCATTTTAACGTCCACTCCATGTTCAGTCTCTTGTGTTTCGAGCACAATTCCTTCTAGCCCGTTCGCATTAAGCACTTTGTTTCCGCTTATTACAAGGCTTGCAAGCTCATGCTCATGCAGGACTGCAACATCTCCCCCGGCTGCCGAATAGGCTACGTCCATATCTTCGATTTCGCTGGAGAGCGTATTAACGGTAATCTGGGTCATTTTTAAGCCGCCTTTGGTTGGGATACCCTGCTATCGCACGGTATGCACCTGTTTTTGAAAAATTCACTGATTTCCAGGGGATCTCCGCTCCTGAGGATAGTCCCTTCGCACATCAGGGATGCTTTATCTGAAGCAGCTGCAATCTCCTCTCTGTGTGTTATTACAAGTACCGAGGAACCGTTCTCCTTAAGAGCCTGAATCAAAGCTACTATTTCCTTTAAGGAAACGACATCAATTCCAGAATCGGGTTCGTCAAGAATTGCAAGTTTTGGTTTCATTGTAATTATGGAGGCAAGTTCTATGCGTTTTCTTTCACCTCCGCTGAGTGCCTCGCCAACTTCTCTGTCCAGATATTTTTCGGGTTTAAGGTCGACTTTCTTTAGGGCATCTCTCAACTTCTCTTCAGTAATGCCTCCATTGCCTTTTGCCCCGATTGCCAGGTAGTCCCTGACTTTCAGTCCTTCAAAGCGGGCAGGCTCCTGCCAGGCAAGGGTAATGCCTTTTCTTGCACGTTCGGTTATTGAAAGCTTTGTAATCTCTTCCCCATTAAAGATGAGGCTGCCTTCATCCCGTTCATAACCCTGAAGTCCCATCAGGGTGTAGGCAAGTGTACTTTTTCCGGCACCGTTTGCACCGATAATGCTATGAATTTCCTGGTCGCCTATCTCAAGATTGACCCCTCGCAGGATTTTCTTCCCATCACGGCTCAACACCAGGTTTTTTAAAGATAGAATCTGTGACACCTCTAGTAAGTTTTTATTTTTAGCCCTGTAGCAGATCCTTGCAGTGCTGCAGGTCCTTTGCGGTATTTACGTTTATCGCTAGTTTGGGATTATCAAGGATCAGATTAAAGTCTTCCTGTTCGTTTCGAATCTGAGAACTGTCCAGAATATTAATTCCGGCAGGTACTATCAGCTTTCCATCCTTGTTAAAAACCGTATCTGGCCTGATTCCAGCTCCTTTGCAAATATTGATCGGGACGTATACTGACAGTGCCGGTTTTCCTTCTTCCTTATATTTCTCAATTATCGAATCAATGAGTTCAGGATTTATTAAGGGAAGGTCTGACATAATAATCATTACAGGGCCAGTTGTTTCTGCGGCTTCTACTGCATGGATCATGTCCCCTACGTAATTTCCCCCAAAGGTCCTGATTACGCGGACCTCTCCTTTGTAACGCTCCTGGATCATGATTTCGGTTTTGGGGGTAACAGGTGAGACCGCTACAAAAACCCTGTCAATATTCTTTGAGGCCCTGAGAGTATCTATCACATATGCTATAAGCGGTTTTCCAATCAGTTCAACACATGGCTTTTCTCCCATTCCAAGCCTTTGTCCGAATCCCCCGGCCATTACAATAGCGTCCATTCTAAACCTCCCATGTATCCGTTCGATGAAAGTTTCAGGATAATTGCAAGAATAGTAAGAGCGGTTACCCTGCCAATTTCGTTAGCAGTACCAATTCCGTCGCCATTTAAACCCCCAAAGTGAGCATAGCTTCGGTTAAGAATCACTAGAGCCGAGGTGCAGGCTCCCAGATAAGGCAACAATCCTATCCATCCGAGAGAAAGAACACAGACGATAGCCCCAAACATAAAGCCTATTATGAAGTTTTTTGTGTTTGCTCCGTTTATAGTCATGGCTCCTAGGCCAGGGTAAGCCTGGTTTCCCTGCGGAGGTATGGGCTTTCCGAAGGCAGCAATAGTTAGCATGGATTGTTTTGCACTGACTTCTGCAATAAACATTGATACAAACATTAAAACCGGAAGGTTAGGTCCGAAAATTGAGAGGCCTCCTTCCTGGATTGACCTTATAGAACCGTAAAGGGTAATCAGTAGTAACATGCAGAAAGCTACTCCTCCCGTTCCCAGGGTTGTGTCCTTGAGAGCCTTAATTTTTTTCTCAAGTGACCCGTGTGCCATAAACCCGTCCCCTATGTCAGTGACTCCATCGAGATGGTTAAAACCTGTGATATAGTATATGAATCCCATAACAAGGGCTGCAAGAATAGGCCCGGGAAATATTATTTGCCCCATGTATGCAATAGCCCCTATCAGAATTCCGAGAACAGCTCCTACCACGGGATAAAAGTATATTTTCTTCATGAGTTCGTCGATTCCTTCCATGGTGATTCCCACAGGGATCGTGGATAGGAAGCCAAAACCCGATTTAAAAGCAAGCAAGTATGAATTCATAGGACATCGCCTGTTTTTCAATCTTTTCCTTCAAGTTCCGCCATACCTCTTGAATACATATTGGAGGATACACCTCCTATAAGGCCCCCAATCACGTCATCCATAAAAGGTCCGAGCTTTGCAAGGATTCCAGGCTTCTGTTTGTCAAATCTGACAAACTCAAACGCGCCCTTGGAGCCGCTGACATAGGTTGCAATACTTGTGCCAAGTACCTCGTCAGCAATTATAAAAGTAAGATCCTTTTCATAGGAACTTTTGCTGAGGTTCGGAAGGGTTCCTGCCCTGCCTTCTCGCTCCAGCAGAATCCCGGAATAGATTAGAAGGCAGAGGTTTGGATCCGAAAGTGCGTACTTGAGTTCCCTTTTAAACAAAGCTTCTGCTTTCTCCCTTGTCTCAAGCCCGGGATGCGGGACATACATTTCCAGAGCGGTATCTGTAAGATCCTGGATACTGATGCCTTCCTCAGCAAGGACATCGAGGATGTCGACTGTAGCTTCTTTTTCTATTTTCTCAGGCTGCCCTTTTTTCAGGTCTCTTTCCTCAATATCGGATAACTTCATATGATCACTTCGGGGTTGTTAAAATGATTCTATTAGTTTTCAAAAATCTTTAACGCTACAAGCTGGCTTTTCTCAGAGTCCTATTTCCGCATAATCTCCTGATTATCTCAGGAATCGGGCTCTAACAGGCAAATGAAGGGTCATGGATACAGGTGCATCCCTGCTATCTGGATCACTGCCGCAAAGGCAGCAAGCGAGAAGCCTGAAGCAATTGCTATTAATTGGGATACCCTTTTTATATCTTTTACTTCGGTCGGGGGATATAAGGCCCCAAGTATGTAATTATCGGGTTTTTCGAGTTTTACTCCGAGCGCTCCTGCAGTAGCCGCCATTGGATAACCGGAATTGGGAGATGGAGTTTTCATTCCGTCTTCAAGGGCACTCTTTACGCTGTTTAAAGGGTTAATTTTTCCCTGCTTTTTTGAGAGCAAAGACACTGTAAGGGCTGCCGCAAGAATGAATACGACAGAAATTCGCGCAGGGATCCAGTTCAATACGTCATCGGATTTCGCTGAAAAATATCCAAGTTCCCTGTACGGCTCGGTTTTATACCCAACCATCGAATCCAGTGTGCTTATGGCTTTAAATGCATATGCAGCCACAAGCCCGAATTCCCCAAAAAGGGCATAATAAAAGATTGGACTCAGAATGCCGTCAACATAGTTTTCGGATACAGATTCTATAACTGCGGAAGACATCTGGGTTCTGGTCAGTTTGGAAGTGTTCCGGCTTACATATATAGGGAGCAATTCCCTGACTTTCTCAAGCCTGTTTGCTTCTAGATGACCGTAA
Source organism: Methanosarcina sp. (assembly GCA_024280975.1). Lineage (GTDB taxonomy): Archaea > Halobacteriota > Methanosarcinia > Methanosarcinales > Methanosarcinaceae > Methanosarcina. The sequence goes on along the minus strand of JAMXLQ010000028.1, from coordinate 4,167 downwards.
ATCTCCCTTGCGGGGCTAAGCAGGCAGTTAATAGCAAAGGTGGCTTTCAGGAAATAAGCTTCGAGAAGAAGTGCAAGTATCCTGGGAATTCCCGGAAGGGCTGCAATATAAAGCACGGTATAACCCAGCAAAGCTGCAAAAAAAACACAGCAGAGAGCCATTACAACTCCATAAGCTTTCCTATGGGTCTGAGGAGCCGCATTTTTTAAAACATTGATTAATTTTCCTATCCACACGACAGGGTGTACGGCAGCAGGCGGCTCTCCGAAAACTATGTCTATGCCTGCTGCAAGCAGAAGTACCACAGCAAGGTGCCCGCTGTCCGGCACAATCATAGGATAGGCTCCATTACTTTCTTCCAGGCTATTTTCACAAGCTCATCCGTATCTCCTTCCTGCATAAGGCAGTCAAGGATTTTCTGGGCTGTTTCCTTCTTGTGAACCAGATGACAGTCAACGCAACTCCATACCCTGCCGCCTCTTGAACTCTGGATCCATTTTCCTCCTGTTCGCTCATTTTCACAGGGATAGAATGGACAGAAGCAGAAAGTACAGTTCTGGCCTTCAAAATGGCAGGGATAATACTCACAGGTTTTCCTGCCTCCTATACCTTCTTCAGATGCCCTCTCGATCACATGCTGGAGTTCGTTTTTCGCCTGCTCTTTACCCCACTGGGTAATTACATCCCCGATCGCAGCAATCAATCTATCGTTTTCTTCTGCAGTTCGGACTGCAACCCTTATGTAATCCTTTCCAAGGCCATGGAGGGAAGAACAGTCCCTTATAAGAACTCCACGCGCTGCCAAGCGTGCACTTAATTCCGTTGAATCGAGCATGAATTTGCTGATATTGACAACTATAAAGTTTACATTCACTTCCCCAGCTTTAAAGCCCCTGATTCTGTCGAGTTTGGCTTTAAGCTTCTCGCCTTCTTCCCTGATCATAACCCTAGCTTCTTTGAGGTACGGGTTTTCCATCCCGTCTTCGATGTTAAGAAGCCTAGTACCTACAGCGTTTGCAATAGTTCCGAGATTCCAGGAAAGCCTGGCAGTATCCAGGATTTCAGCCACTTCAGAGGAAGCTATTCCGAAGCCCATCCTGATTCCCGGGATTGCAAAATCCTTTGTAAGGGAACGCATAACAAAAACATAGTTGTTGTTTGTTGCAAGGTCTGCAACGCTCTGTGCTGGGTCAGAAAGCTCAATAAAAGCTTCATCTACGAAAAGAAGGGTCTTGTGCTTTATGCAGCGTTCTGCAAGAATTTTGAGTTCTTCTCGTGTACGGAGTTTCCCTGTCGGGTTATTAGGGTTGCAAATAAACAGGATTTTTGCTTTTTCCAGAATCTCGTCAGGAAGTGTTTCTATTTCTTCCTGGCTGGGGTACTGGAGTTCTGCTCCCATAACCCGGCATTGCATCTCATATTCTCCGAAAGTGGGCCAGGGCAGAAGGACAGTATCTCCTTTTTCAACAACACATTCCACTACAAGCCTGATAATTTCCGTTGAACCATTACCTGGGATTATGTTCTCCGGGGCTACTCCAAGCCCTACGAACTTTGCAGCAGCCTCTCGAAACTCAGGATACCTGTTGTCAGGATATTCGGTAAGTTTTTTAAAACTAGTTTTAAGAATCTCATCAAATTCCAATCCGCTTTCCGGATACTCAAAAGGGTTTCCCAGAGGATTAAAGTTTGCACTGAAGTCAAGAATTTCGCTTTCAGGAATCCCATAAGTTTCAGATGTTTCCTGAATTAACCCTCCATGCCTGCAGGGTTTCAGGTCAAGCAGATGCTTCCTTAAAGGTACACTTCTTTGCTCTGACACGTTGATCGCAGATATTTAGTGTGAATCATGTATATTAAGCTGCTTATTAAATTCTTCAACTGAAACTTGCCTTTATTTGCTTTACAATTATTTGATTGCGAAAACTTGTTCTTTCGGAATCCATTCTACTTTATTTTACAGGCTAATTATATTAACTCAGTATTCTAATCTGCATTTTTCGCTGGCTTCAGATAGTATCGAAAAAGTAAAATAGCTTGCTTTTAACTACTACAATCCAGAAGCGTTAAAAAGCTCCAAATTATGCCTTAAAATAATTGTTTTAGATTTGACATTATCAGGTGCATTTAAGAATGACAGTTAATAAGCCAAGAGGGACCCGGGACTTTTTACCTGACGATACTGCCCGAAGAAGATACGTGGAAAGTGTTATGCGAGATGTTGCCCGCAAATGGGGTTACAGTGAAATCATTACGCCCACTTTTGAACATCTGGATCTTTTCACCCTGAAGTCAGGGGAAGGAATCGTAGGGGAACTCTATAACTTTACGGACAAAGGCGGGAGGGAAATGACCCTCAGGCCTGAGCTTACTGCTCCTGTCATGCGCCTATATGTGAACGAGCTCCAACCTTTTCCAAAGCCTTTAAAGTTATTCTACTTCGAAAACTGTTTCCGCTATGAGCGCCCTCAGAAAGGTCGGTTCAGGGAATTCTGGCAGTTTGGGGTTGAACTTATAGGAAGCGGAAAACCCGATTCCGATGCCGAGGTTATTGCTCTTGCCGACGCCCTGCTAAAAGCCGTAGGAGTGAAGGGCGATATGAAGCTCGGAAACCTTGCAGTCATACGAACTCTTTTGAGCGGACTTGAATCAGAAATCGTGAGCAAGGTTATGCGGCTTGTGGATAAAAAAGAATACGCTGGCCTTGAAGCCCTCCTTGAAGAAATCGGAGCAGAAGAGCAGCTTAAATCCGATCTCTTCCGCCTGATAAAGCTGGAAGGCAGGTATATCCTTCCCGAAGTAATAACAATTGTCGGAAATATCCCTGAGCTTGTAAGCTTTGAAAAGACTCTCAAACTTCTCGATGCATACGGAGTTGACTACTCCCTTGATTTCGGAATTGCCCGCGGGCTTGACTACTACACAGGCATGGTTTTTGAGGTCTATGCCGAGGGACTTGGCGCTCAGAAGCAGGTATGTGGAGGTGGCTCTTACCAGCTTATCCAGCTTTTCGGAGGCGGAGACGTACCCTCAACCGGTTTCGGGATAGGTTTTGACCGGATTATGGAAATCTGCCCTCTTACCCCTCCTGCCCCAAAAACCCTTATGTTGATCTCGAAATCCGATGTTCATCTGGAAGCGATAAGCTTTGCAAATGAATTAAGAAAATACGTGCCAGTCCATATAGACCTCATGGAGCGCAATTTCAAAGCCCAGCTCTCCTATGCAAATACCATCAACGCCGACTACGTAGTCATTGTCGGAGAAAAAGAACTCGAAGCTGGAAAACTTACGCTGAGAGATATGATTTCAGGAGAACAGGAACTTCTGACTCTGGAAGAGATTATAGAAAAGGTTTCTTAAGAATAGAGATAAAAAGATCAATTTTCTATTTTTAATTTTGATAAATTTTTTTCTTTAAATGAGGCTCTAAAATATCCTTTTTCTATTAAATAGAATTCTGCTTTTCTTCTCCTTTAAATTTTTTATTATTAACAATATATTCTATTTCGTGATCAGTTTTTTTTGCTTATTTTGAATCCAATAAATCACTTTTTTCTCGATGTCAACTGAAATTAGATCCTTTATGAAACTTATACAACTCTGAAATTTAGAATTTTACAAGACTGTTTTTTCAAGAGGCGATATTTCGTATTATGTAAGAGTTTTCCTGCTGGATCTTAAACCAAAAACATTTAATATCTATGGAAGTAATTTCCATTTATAGCTTTTGTTTATTGAGGTAAGCAGAGGTTTCAAAAACATTTACTAGAGACGGTTATTCGTCCTGTTAACTAAATTTTATAAATTTTTAAAGAAATAAAATCGAATTTTGTACTAAAATAAAACGTATTTTTAAGGGGATATTAAATTTGGTGGTATTTATAGAAATCGAACGCTGTAGAACGTTCTATTTTAAAATATTTTTTAGGCCTAAAATTTTCCCTAAAATTTAAAGAAGGTACAAAAATTGTATTAGTGGAGGAATAGGCTTGAATAAACAATATTTGTCAGGTTTTGCTGCAATTCTTATTGCTCTTCTCATAATTGCTCCGGGCATCGCAGGAGCAGCCCCCAAGATTGGTTCTAGTGCCACGTCTGCGTATGAGAATGTTACGGCTTGTCAAGCTAAAAGCATACTCGAGTGTAAAGACGTATTCCTTCTGG
>JAMXLQ010000027.1 GCA_024280975.1 Methanosarcina sp. | reverse complement strand
TTGAACTTACTCTCAGCGTGCAGAATGTGGGAAACGCTGATCTGAAAGACATAACTGTCACGGTCAATCCGAAATATCCTTTCAGTAAACTTTCCGGAGAAGATCTTCAAAAGAGTATCTCTTATTTAAATGCAAGACAGGCTAACGATGAAGCTGGGGTTCTGAAATTCAAACTTATGACCGATGCCAATGCTTCCGAAGGCACTTATGATCTTGATATTGCTACTACTTATAAAAGCGGATCAGGATCTTCAGCAACTACTTACACTACTACAAAAACAATCCAGGTTCAAGTACAGGGTAAAGAATACGCTCAGGTTGTGACTGTAAGCAAGGCTGACATTGACATCGCAAAGGAAGAACCTCTCGAGTTTATTGTTACAAATACAGGGACTTCTCCCCTGAAAAACCTGGTTTTCTCCTGGAACGATCCGAAAGGCGTGGTTTTGCCTGTATACTCGGATAACACAAAACACATCAAATATCTGGACGCAGGTCAATCCGTAAAAGTTGATTATACCGTAATGGCAGATGTAAACGCTAATCCAGGACTCTATACCTTGAATGTGAATCTTTCGTATGAAGATTCTCAATCCAACTCGAAAAACATCCAGACTACAGCAGGCCTTTTTGTAGGAGGAGCAACGGATTTCGATGTTTCTTTCTCGGAAAGCAGTGCTGGAGAAACTTCTCTTTCAGTTGCAAATGTGGGTAACAACATAGCGTATGCTGTAAAAGTGTCTATTCCAGATCAAGATGGGTACAAAGTATTAGGAAGCTCGTCAACAATTGTAGGAAATCTGGAGAAAGGAGATTATACAATTGCTTCGTTCAATATAACGAATGCGCAGGGTAATGGAGCTGAGGGAAATGCTGAAGCACAGCCAGGTACCGGAAAAGCAAGTGATAACGGAAAAAATGTAACTTCCATAGATTCCAATCCACTAAAGGTCCAGATTGAGTATACGGATGCAAAAGGAGAAAGGATGACCGTTACTAAAGAAGTGAACCTCGAAACGACATCTGGAGATATGGGTACCGCAGGTGGCAAAGGAAGCCCAGGTAGAAGTAGTGGTTTTGGCTCATATGTGTTTTACATCGTGATAGTAGCACTTGTGGGTGGAGTATTTGTCTACCGAAAGAAAATACAGGAAAAAATGAAGACAAGAAAACAGTCTGGATATAAAAAGCCTGAAGACCAGAAGGTCTGAAAGAACACATCAGTAGCTAATGGAATATATAGGATGAGACATTCAATGCAAGCCTTTTTTGAAAAGGCTTGAGCGAAAAAGAACGGAAGGATGCAGGATGAGGAATTCAACTTACCTGAAAATGGGTCTGAACATGCTTGTGCATAGTAAGCTCCGAAGTTGGCTGACCATTATCGGGATAGTTATAGGAGTGGGATCTGTAGTTGGCATTATCTCTCTAGGGGATTCTATGCAGGCAAACGTACAGAGTAAGTTATCCGATTTAGATCTGACAACGATGACAATAAGCCCTGGGTATACCAAGGCATCATCCAATATGCATATGCGTGGCCCTCCTGGCATGGGTGGTGGTGCATCAACAGATGCAGAATTAACGAAGGATGATATTAACGCGCTTCGAGGCCTGGATAGTATACAATACATTGAAGGAGAGATTTCAGGTAGAGAAGAGATTAAATATGCAGGGCAAAATGCAACCCTTCCAATCACGGGTGTAGATCCTCAGGTCTGGAGGTACATGACTACCCTGAAAACACAATCTGGAAGATTGCTCGAACCAGCTGATAAGAATGTTGCAGTCATAGGAAGCGATGTAGCCAGTCAAATTTACGACCATGACATTGGAGTCAATCAGGTAATAACAATAAACAACAAATCAGTGCGCGTTGTTGGAATCTTAAAAGAAGAAGGCATGGGGGGTGACTCAAGAATCTACATGCCAATTGATGGGGCAGTGGGTCTTATTACAAATGCGAAAAAGGATGTTTATGATAGCATCTCGGTAAAAGCCAAGAGTGAAGATCTGGTAGATGGACTAACAAAAGATATCGAAAAAAAGCTTATGGTCTCAAGACACATTAACAAGGAAGATGACAGGGACTTTTCTGTAACGGCCTCAAAATCATTGGCTGATTCGGTTACTCAAATGATGAGTTCAATGACTCTCTTCCTTGGCGCCATTGCAGCAGTATCGTTACTTGTGGGAGCCGTTGGGATTGCCAATACCATGTTTACCTCTGTCCTGGAAAAAACAAAGGAGATAGGGACTATGAAAGCCATTGGGGCAAAAAACAGGGATATCCTTATGATTTTCCTTTTCAATTCCGCAATGGTTGGCCTCGTTGGTGGTATTCTTGGAATTATTCTGGGAGCCTTCGTTTCATCTGGCCTACAAGCAATGATGGGAGGCGGTATGGCATCAGGAAATGGATTAAGCATTCTTCTGATGTTTAAGGGACTTAGCCTTGCAGTTTTGATAGGAGTGATTTCTGGGGTTGTTCCTGCTTATAGGGCCTCGAAATTAAAGCCAGTCGATGCACTGAGATACGAATAAACGGAAAAGAAAGGGAATCAACCCTTTCTTAATTTCCTGCTTTATTGGAATCAGTGGTTTCCTGTTCCTTAGATTCGATTAGCCTTACAAGTCCGCCGCTGCCTTCAGAATCCAGCTCCATTTCTACAAAATAAATATAATCCGAGATTTCAGATAGCCCGCCTGCTCCACTGCTGCCTACGATCAACGAATAGACCTTTGCATTATACTTCTTTTTTGCTTCTTCCCAGCGAGCCAGTACCAATTCGTCAGAAACTTCGGATTTACCATCGGTTATAAAGAGCAGGTCAGCCCCCTGAAAGTCCTTTTCTTTCAGAGACTTAAGGCCTGAGGCAAGAGCGGTATTAAAGTCTGTTCCTCCGCCAAAGGTATAGAGAAGGAAATTCAGGAACTTTTCGGACATTTTTTTTCGGCTGCTGAACTCGATTTCCAGGTGCTGGCTTGTCGAGGCAAAAAGAATGACTTTCATGTCCCTCTGCTGGGAAAGCATCCGTTTTGCCATAGCCAGCACTGCAGACTTGGCCAGGGTCTGGGGAGCTCCATGCATTGACCCGGAGGTGTCCACGAGCACAATCATCGGGCCTCTGGGTTTTATGTGAGGAGGGCCTGTGTAATGTTTTCCAAGTAGCTGATAACTCAGAAGCTTTCCTTCAAGCATATCCGCATAAAATTTCTTCTTCAGGGACGGGTTCAGGAGTTTTGCAGCTTCCACAGGCAGCAGATTATTAATGGAACCGGAAAAACGCACGGTCTGGATTCGGTTTTTCCCGAAAAGTGAGAGGCGTATGCGGTCCGAAGGCGGGTCAAATTCCTGCCTGCCTATGAAATCTACGATTTTTCTCAGGTCAGGGCTTTTTTCAAAAAAGGTTGAGTAGTTTTTAAGCACTTTAAGCTGTACATAGAAAGGCTCTTTTTTAAGTTCCTTCACGGAATAGCTCCAGTTGCGCTGTGGAAAAAGCAGGGCAAGCGTATCGAAAAGCTCCAAGCTCTCTTCCATTTCTGAAACGAATTCATTTATTTTTTGGTATAATCCATCCATTACTCGTTCCAAGAACTCCTCATACCCGTCCTTTTGCATGAAAGACAGGACAGCTTCCTGGAGAGCAAATTCTCTGGAATCTCTCATCCCCTGGTCACTTCTGCCTGAAAACTTCGCAGATGCCGCATTTTCCCACATGTGGAGAGTCTCTTTCAGAATTTCTTCGAATTGCCTGAGAATTTCATCCATTCCGGCATTAAGTTCTTTAAGAGATTTTGCGTCTGAAGCGGGAGTTGAGGATTCTGAAAGGCGTTCCAGTATTTCGTAAATAAGAGGAAGGAGAATTTTCAAGCCTGCAACTCCGGCTCCCCTACTTTTTTTTGCAATTTTTCGGAGTTCAGGCCAGGGTTTTGAATTTCTCAGCGTAAGGAGGATCGGATAAAAAGCTCCGAAAGTCCTTATGAACCTTTCAGGGTCCTTTATTTCATAAGGCTGCCCAAATAGGATTTCAAGGGTGAGGATTTCGGCTATTTTTTCTCGCAGAGGGCGAGGGATATTTCGAGGAAAGGCTATTGTACTCCTGAGATCTCGTTCCAGTACGGTAGCAGTCTGATTCTGGAGAATAAGCGAATCTCGCAAGCCCTTATTCCCTGAGACTTTGTTTCCTGAAAATAAAGAATAAGCTTCAGATGAGGCTGAATCCGGATTATTCGGGAAATCCTCAGAGCCTTCCATATCAAAACCCCTTTTAAATTACTAGATCAAAATTATTTTATATTATATAGTTTGAAGCAATCTGGTCTGGATTCTCCATTTGAGTTTACCTGAGTTTATCTGAGCTTAAGTCGGGAGCCAATTCCCTTCATAAAACTGTTGATATTGTTGCCCGAATCGGGTACAGGAACTTTTTCGATTTCTTTTTTCTCCGTTTCTCTTCTTCCCGTTTCTTTTACAGGCCTGGATTCAGGCTGTGCCTGCCTATTCTGCAATCCGAGCATTGACCGGCTTTTTGATATAACGTCGTCGAGCCCGGATAATTCGATACTTCTGGTATCGTGCAGGAGGAGAGCTTCGTTTCTATCAAGGGTCGAGAGCCAGATATTTGCCTCCATCAGGTTTTTGAGAAGTTCCCTTTCTTCTTCAAGCCTATATTTTACGCGTTCCACTCGATCAGCCAGGATTTTCAATTCTTTTTCGAAAACCTCTTTCTGGGCCTGAGGCAGTGTGCTCACTTTTCCAGCCGCTTCATTGAGTGAATCGATTTCTCTCACGAGGTTGTCGTAGGGATAGATCCTTGAAGGCCCTTCCGCTTTTAGAGTATAGCTGTGATTCGGGTGAGAAATATAGTGAGTTTCTATTTCCTGTCTCAGCCGGAACTCTTCTCCGCAGCTGTCGCAGACAACCTTCACAGGTAGTTCGTTTTTGAGGGTAATAATTACCGCAGCTTGCAGGTCTTCGGCCTCCTGGCGCAGTTTTTCCGTACTTATACCGCCTGATATTGCAAACTCAAAGACCGTTTTCCGGATGGTTTCCCGCTCTTCGGGAAGGCTCCAGAGCATATGCTGAAGCAGAAGTACCATTGTTCTGTCTACGGTCGGGCATCCGCTACCGCAAGCTGCAACCTTGAGTACCTGAACGACTTTTTTCCAGCGCCGGTCCGAGATTTCGATTTCCTGAAGCTGAAGGCTTTTTCGAAGTTCAGTTATGATGATCTCAACATCAGGGTCAACCGGAAGATCTTTTGAGTGCGCTCGAAGTTCGTATATCGCGGAAATTCTGATACTAGAGATAGGTTTGAACTCTTCAGGGCTTCTGAAAAGAAGATTCCGGAAATTCTCCTCTTCCTGAATATAGGCGAGCCTGTATCTAAAGAGAAAACGATCATAGAGGGCTTCAAGGCTATCGTTTTCGTCAGGAAACTCATTGGATGCTCCAAAAACCGAGAGCAGAGGCACTTCTACAATTTCTCTTCCATTATGATACTTGTGTTCATTCAGAATAGTAAGGAGGCTGTTCAGGATCGCACTGCTTGCTTTAAAAATCTCGTCCAGCAAAGCAATATGAGCAGTTGGGAGGCAGCCGTCAATTTTCCGGCGGAACTCATCTTCTTCCAGGGCTTTTAAGGATAGAGGACCAAAGAGTTCTTCAGGGGTGGAAAAGCTTGTCAGGAGATAATTGAAAAAATTCCCGCCTTCAATCGATTGGCAGATATTTTTCGCAAGCTGGGTTTTCGCCGTTCCAGGCGGTCCAAGAAAAAGAATATTTTCTCCTGACAGTACAGCAAGGAGAGAGCCATTAATTTCTGCTTCCCGCTCTTTAAAGTAATCCATAAATGAAGATTTAAGCTCAAGAAGTGTTTCTTTCAGGGATAGACCCCCAGATAAAAGATGGTAGTCGAAGGATAAAATGAATTTTGCAGCTAGGTTTTAAGTCTTTAGTCTGATTCTATTTTAAACCTTTTAATCGAATATGACTTTTCAAAAAATTACTTTCTGGAAATGTAGCTCCTTATTTTATGTTTTAAAGAGTTTTTGAATCCTTTTCTTCTAATTAACTTTTCATTAACTAGTCTTTTTGAGTCCAAAGGAACAGATAATTGGATTTTTTTATTTACAGAATTAAAGCAATTAGTTTTACACATTATGAATTTTTTGATTACACGTAAACCGTGAACCTTAAATATGTTTACACAATTGTTGATTTATCAACTATTGATTTTTCAATTATATGAAATTAAATAATTGAAAAATCAATATTATTCATGATTCATTATACATTAGGAAATTATTTGCCTCAAAAATGCTTATGATTGCAGAATCAAGTGTAAAAAGGAATAGTGAAAAAAGTGGATGAAGCAACGCTGAAGAAGATAATTCTTCTGATGATGGAAAGAGACGCTCTTGATAGTTTGATTTTTGAGCAAACTTTTCAAAAGAGAATTATTAGCAAGTTTAAAGATCTGAGTAAGAATCAACCTATGGTAATCAAGATCATAGGCATGGAAGGTGAAATCATGCCCTCAACCATAGGGAAGTACACAGGGATGGAAAAAAGTAGCCTCACACGGATGGTTGACGATCTGGAGAAAAAAGGGATGGTTTTTCGAAAAACTGATCCTGAAGACCGTAGGAAAGTGCTTGTTTCGCTGACCGAGAAAGGGTTAGAGTGTTATAACTATTCTAATCAGATTATCGACGAGCTGCTCAAACATGTAGATGAGAAGGATACAGAAGACTATGTGCAGAGTCTCGAGACAATGGTGAGAATTTTAAGAAAGGCTGCTAGTCAACAAGCTAAATGCATTTAACTAGAAGATTGGGTGAAAGGAGGAAAATGAAGTGGCTCTTAAAATTGTAGAAAACCTTCAGAAACTGGGTTTTACCGGAAACGAAGCTAAAATCTACGCAGTGCTTGTCTGCCTTAAGCAGGCACGAGCCAGTGAAATTGCAGAAAATGCCGGAGTCCCAAGGCCCAAAATCTATAGAACTCTCAGAGGAATGGAGAAAAAAGGATATGTCCGGATAATTGAGGGTGAACCAACTCTTTTTTGCTGCGTAGAGCCTGAAGAACTCATTTTCAGGATAAGGACGGACTTTATGTTTTCTCTAAACGAAACTGCAAGTGAACTTAATGCTTTGAGCCCGGTAAACGATGGATTTTCTTCGGGAAGTTTTCATAAATTAAAAGTGCGGGCCTAAGAAAGAGAAGCTGGGACAAAAGAAAAGTCATTTTATGTTGACTTATATACTATTTAAGCAATCTCCTTTTAAATTCTTATGTTCTTACTTTATCTTCGGGCTTGTAACAAGCTCTTCTATAACGTTTTTGTATTCTGACTGAAAACAACATCAGGGTAGAACCCAAATTCTGATTTTTGAGCCGAAGTTCTGATTAGAAAGTAATGTACGAAACTCTTTATATATTTTAGGAGAATACTCTTTAACATTAGAAATTTTAGTCGAATGACCAAAATTAAAAATTCTCTAATGAATGTTACACGTTCAATCTTAATTCTTGTTTAATCCTGATGCTTTCCGAGAAATTAAACTAATTTACTCTATGATTGGCATCATACTCTTGTTTGTCTATAAAGAACGGCTTTTCAGGAGCCTTAATGATGATTGAAGTAAGAAATCTTTCTAAATCATATGGAAGTACAAAAGCAGTAAATGATATTTCCCTCTCGATTGGTAAAGGTGAGCTTTTTGGCCTTCTGGGTCCGAATGGCTCAGGAAAAACTACCATGATCAAGATGCTCACCGGCCAAGTAAAACCAACATCAGGTTCCCTGAGGGTACACGGAGTAAATGTGCTTGAAGACCCAATCAGGGTTAGGGAACTTGTAGGTGTTATTCCTGAACAGGAAACCCCGCCAAGTTTTTTGACCGCGGAAGAATATCTCCATTTCGTTGCAAAGATCAGGAAAATGGAGCAATATGAGGCCGCTTGCGAAAAATGGTTTGAATTCTTTGATTTCAAAGACCAGAAAAACTCGCTATGCAAAGACCTTTCAAGAGGCACAAGGCAAAAATTAATGTTTGCGCAGGCTTTCCTGCATGAGCCAGAACTCGCAATTATCGATGAGCCTCTCATCAACCTGGATCCTATAGTGCAGAGAAAAGTAAAGGATTTTCTAGTAGGCTACGTGAAAAATGGGGGAACAATCTTCATTTCAACACATATCCTTGAGATTGCAAAACAGATCTGTACCAGCATTGGGATCATTTACAAAGGAAAACTTGTTTACACTGGCCGCCTGGACGATCCTGTCCTCCAGGGCAGAAATTTTGAAGAGTTTTTCCTTGAACTGGTAAGCCGACCAGAAAATTTCTACACCGGTCTGAGCACACCTGCACAATATGCGTAATAAAATAGGGGTGTAAGATTTTCTTATCACGTATACTTTAAAACTGGCACAAAAACAAGAGTAAAAATGGCACAAAATCAAGACTAAAATAGCAGGGATTTTATGTTTGAGATCTTCAAAAGCATGCTTAAAGAAGAATGGCGGATGCATTCGAATCTTTTTGGAAACAATGGTTTTTCCCTCTTTCCGGGCTTTATTTTCCTGTTCACTTTTTTCGTAAGCTTGGTTCTGCCGATTTTTAGTGAAATCTTTACCTATTCCCAGATCGCACTCGGGATGCATTATCTTTTCTTACTTCTGGGAGGCATGGTAGGAGCCTTTGGGCTTATGGACAGGGAGTTTATGAACCGACGTTTTGGGCAGGCAAGTCTGATAGCATATTCTTCAAGGACGCTTCCTGTTTCCGAGAGATTGATCTTTGCAAACTTCCTTGTAAAAGATATCGTATATTACTTTGTCCTCTATGTGCTGCCTTTCATTGCAGGTTTTGCGCTTGCTGCAGCCTTTATTCCGGCAGGAAACTTCCATTTTCCTGTTATCCTTCTCCTTCTTCTCCTGACCCTTTCTCTTTCTTTTATGATCGGGCTTTCTCTGGTGTTTTTCTTATCTACGGTCTATGCACACTCCGGAAAGCTGCTGACTTCGGGTTTGCTTGTTGGTTGCTTTTTCCTGCTTTTTATTTCCGGAAATCTGGATTCCAGATTCTTTTATAGCCTTCCGAGCCTTTCTTTTTTCCTTTTTCCTTCAAAAAGCCAATTCCTGCTCTCCTCTGGGCTTATAATCCTTCCTTCAGCTTTATCCCTGCTTTTCCTAAAGGTAGACTTCCCTCAGGCGAAAAAAAGCTTTCCAAATTCATTTTCCAGGCTGTGTAAGGAGTTTGGTTCGTACAGGTATGCAGCTTTTGTCGCAAAAGATTTCCTTGACCTTAAAAGAAGTGAAGGAGGGCTTGGAAAGTTCATTTTCTCGTTCTTGCTGCCTGCAGCTCTTATCTGGATGCTTCTTTCAACCCTGGGAAAGGTTCTCCCGGCTTTAAATATTCTGATCCTGTTTTCCCTTGTTCTGGGAATACTTTCCTCTTCAATGTATAACTGGCTTACAGAATACGATATCTTTTCCTCCTATGCTTTCTTTCCCCTGAAAGTTTCGGACATGATAAGGAGCAAACTCAACAGTTACCTTTTCCTGAATCTTGTTCCACTTATACTTCTTATCCTGCTCACCCTTAAAAAAGACCCTGCGTTTTTGCTGCCATCCTTGCTGCTTTTCCTCTCAATTTCGCTTTACATGGTTTCGATACTTATTTACCTGACAGGGCTTTCCCCTTCCATAAACCTCTATAACGGCAAGACGTTTGCACTATATACTCTCTCGATTATGCCGCTCCTGCTGGCGAATATTATCCTGTCAATGTTTGGTTCCTATTATGTGCTTGTAAACCTTCTGTTGATACCTCTTGCGTTCTACTTACTCGGACAGAGTTTCAGGAAGTGGGATCGAATTGAAAGCTCGTATTTCTAATGGCAGTGGCTTGCTCAAAAATCTAAAAAGAGCTTCCCAAGAACAGTGATTTATTTGCTTGTGAGGATTAAAATCAAAGATTTACTACTTGCATTAAAAATTTACTATTTTCATAGATTTCTTTTTAACCATTGACGAAAAATATACTAGAGAGACCTGCAATCCCATTTTTGCCAGCGTAGCTTCATTTCCGGTAAGCTTGATTTTCGTTTGTTGAGGTAGATTTAGAGTTGGGTGACTTAACTTGCCAGGGGAAAAGATAATGATTCCTTTTCTTTTTACGTTCTTGACGTTTTTTAGGACACTAACGACACTGCTTAAGGATCCGAAATTCAGATCACTTGTGTATCTAACTGGGTTAATTCTCGCTGTGGGCACTGCTTTTTACCATAGGGTAGAAGGCTGGAGATGGCTTGACTCCTTCTATTTTTCGGTTATCACTCTGGCAACTGTGGGATATGGAGATTTTGCCCCTAAAACCGATCTAGGGAAAATTTTTACCGTTGTCTATATTTTTACAGGGCTGGGGATCCTTCTTGGTTTTGTCAATCCAATTGGAGAGTATATAATAAATAAAAGACTCGAAAAAACAGAATCAAAACATGAAGAAAAAAATTCTCGAAAATAAAATCTTGTTTTTCTGAAAATTTGGAAATTCGGGGGCGAAAATATTACTTATTATAGCATAATTTTTTGTAGATAAATATCGTGCTTAGAGACCTGAACTACTTCCTTCCCTTTAAATAGCCTACTTTTTGGGATTACATTTTTGATAAGCCAATTCTTTAGGAATTTTTGACAAGCAAATCCGGGCTGGAAACTTATATATAACTTTAAGGCAGTATTCTCAGACACTTAATTAAAATATTAAATGAGAGGTGTTTTTAAATGGCAAAAAATTCTACAATGAGCGACAGTACAAAAGCGGGAGTTGCTTGCGGAAAGTCGCAAGCAAAGGCTCCAACCGACAAGCCGTCAAATAAGGATGTAAAATCATCCAAAAAAGGAAAAAAAGAAAAGTAATCGGGATAAATAAGTTCTCCAGGTAGTAGCTTATCAATTAAATCTATACCGAAAAGCATGGAACGCTAAAAATTTAAAATCTGTTATGTAATAAAACAACACAGAAATTATAAAATGCCTTACCTAACGGATGTAAAAAGTGATAAGCTACTGCCTGAGCTACTTCATTTTTAAACCAGCTTTTTCGGCTGCTTATGTTCAGGCAGTATAGGCAGTTTCATAGTATTGATCAGAATCGGGCTTTGAATATCC
>JAMXLQ010000026.1 GCA_024280975.1 Methanosarcina sp. | reverse complement strand
ATGCGGAAAACTCTGGAAGCCCGTGTAATTCTCCTACTGAGGATATATTGATGATTTTTCCGTTTTTGCTTTCTTTAATGTACGGAATCGCATATTTCGTGCAGAGAAAGACTCCTTTTAAGTTTGTATCCATTATTTTGTCATATTCTTCAAGAGTAGTATCTTCTAGCCTCTTTTTGTACGCTACTCCTGCGTTATTGATAAGGATATCAAGCCTGCCGCATTTATCAATCGTCGTTGAGATCGGGCGTCTTACGTCTTCTTCGTTACGTACATCAGCCTGGATAGCCAGAGATTTGCTACCCATTGCTTTTAGTTTATCCATTGTATCTTTGATTTCATTCTCATTTCTTGCTGCAATAATGACGTTTGCTCCTTCTTTTGCCAGAGCAAGGCAGATAGCTCTTCCTATCCCTTTGCTTCCCCCGGTTACAAGAGCTGTTTGACCTGCTAAACTCATTGTTACCCCTTTTATCCTCTTATTTTTATCTAATTATTTTTTATTAAATAAAAGATAAAACGGAAAAAAAAGGGATATATTTTTGGAAATTAAGTTTCTGAAAAGAGGTTCTTCCAGATAGGACGAGTTTTTCGGTACTCTCGACTTCTTCGGTTGTCAGCCTTTTATTCAAGGTACTGACGATCAATATAACAGTACTTCCAGTCCTCACCTGGCTCGAAAGATTGGATTACAGGATGCCCGATTTCTTTAAAGTGCTTTGTTGCGTGTTTATTTTTTGACTGGTCACAACAGCCCACATGCCCACAGGTCAGGCAAATTCTCAGGTGCACCCAGCTATCCCCACTTTTCAGGCACTCTTCACATCCCTTTGAACCCTGCTCTATGTTCGTAATTTTTATCATATCTCTGTGTGTACAGACCATAGCGTTCCCCTTTCGACTTTTATCTTTACAACTTTAAAGCATGAGCCGTATTGAAATCATGTGACTGTAACCTTAGTAAATCTCCATCTAGCAATAAGAAACATTACTGCAGCGAAAGCCAGCAGTGCGACAAAGGAAGTAATAGCCTCTCCTTGCGTGTAAGTGTAACGAATGCCTATCGACGAAAAATCACTCCCTATTGCAAAATACCTGATCCCACTGACCAGATGTGTAAGTGGATTGATTGCGGACAGAGCTCGGAGAACAGGAGGAAAAGAGTTGGCCGGATAAAGTGCATTGCTCGTGAAGAAGAAAGGCATTGTAAGCAGGGTTACTACTGCCTGCATTCCTTCCGGACTTTCCATAGTTATTGCGATTGCAGCTGATAGGAAAAGAAATCCTAGTGAAAATGCCCCTATGAAAAGCATGATTCCGAACAGTGAGATAAGAATTTGTGTTGCTGTATAACCTTCAAAAAAATGGACTCCAAGCAGAAGCCCAAAACCCATGATAACAGCCGCCTGAATAAGGGACTTGGTCATGGCTGAAAGCCCTATCCCTACAATTATATGTATTCTTGGCAAAGGGCTTGAGAGAGTCTCTCGCATAAGCCCCCAGTTTTTGTCAAATAGCAGCACCGTTCCTCCAAAAAGGCTCGTAAAAAGTGTGGTCATGGCCATAACGCCTGCGCCTATGAAAGTCAGGTAGCCGACAGTTCTGACACCTGGAATAACTGGCAAGGTTGCAGTCAGCCTTTCAAAGTTATTTGACATTGCAATTCCGAAAAAGGCCAGCCAGAGGGCAGGCTGGATAAGGGAAGTAAACAAAAGAGTTCGGAACCGGACAAACCTTAGCATGTCCCGCCAGTATATAGTAAGAAAGCCTTTATGCATATATTAACGCCTCCCTGGCTTCACCACTACCGCTTTTTCGGTTCCAGTATCCCTGAGCTCTCTTCCGGTATAGTGGACAAAAACATCATCCATTGATGGTTTTTTTAGGTTTACGGCCCTGATCTTAATTCCCCCATTCCGAAGTTTATCCATGATCTCAGGCAGCAGGTAAGTACCGTCCACATTGACCATGACAATTATTCCTTTAGATTTGTCTCTAACTCCTCTCACAGTTTCAAGTTTCTTCAAAATATCTGAAGCTCCCTGGTTATCGCTTGTTTCCAGATATATAACGTCCTGGCCAAGTGCATTTTTTAACTCCCAGGGCTTGCCTGTGGCAATTATTTGTCCGTGATCTATTATGCTTATATAATCACTGAGCTGGTCGGCTTCATCCATGTAATGGGTTGTCAGGAAAATGGTGGTGCCCTCTCGGTTGATATCCCGCACATAATCCCAGATTCTTATTCTTGTTTGAGGGTCAAGCCCGATTGTAGGCTCGTCCATGAAAAGTACTTTCGGGCGGGTCATCAGTCCTCTTGCAATCTCAAGCCTGCGCTTCATTCCACCGCTCAGATATCTTGTCAGGACATTTCTCTTTGCTTCAAGCTCTACCAGATTGAGCAATTCGTTCACACGCGCCTGCCTTTGAGCTTTTGGCATGGAATAGAGCCTTCCATGGTATTCCAGAGTCTCCCTCACAGTCATATCTCTATCAAGAGTCAACTCCTGAAAAACAATCCCTATCGATTCCCTTACTTTTTCAGGTTCGGTTCTCAAATCATGGTCTGCAATAATCACTTTCCCTTTCTGCATAGGCAGGAGGGTAGTAAGAATATTGATTACAGTACTCTTTCCCGCCCCATTCGGTCCGAGAAATGAGAAAATCTCCCCTCTCCTGACTACAAAATTAATATTATCGACTGCCTTTATCTCGCCGAAAGAATATTCAAGGTCATTTACTTCTATTATATTGTCTTCCAGAACCAGTACTCCATTTACCTTTTCCCTTAGAAAGATTGAATCTTCAGTGATAAATAGATTTTTTGCTTCCGTGAATCCTTTGTGCGAAACTTGCGCCATCAACAAACTGACATGATGAACCGAAAATCTCAAAGGCTAACATTGGAAGCATGTTTACCTGGAATTGGAAACATGTTTACCTGGATTTCAGTAGCCTGAAGCTCGCCTGCAATTTAGTACACTTTGTCGTTTCTAGAGTTCTTGTATACTAAAGGGGGAGTTAAATGATAGAGATTATGCAGGGTTTGTCAGAAAACGTCATAGCAGTCAGTGTAAGTGGAGAGGTAACTGGAGAGGACTACAAAAATGTGTTAATTCCTGCTGTTGAAGATAAAATAAAAAAGTATGGGAAGGTTCTTATTCTTTATCACATGGATAAAGAACTCGAGTAGTTTACCCTTAATGCCATGCTGGAGAATGCTAAGGTTGGCATACAGCACCTTACAGCGTTTGAAAAGATTGCAGTTGTCTCAGACGTGGACTGGATGAGTATTGCCGTTGAAATCTTTAAGTTTATTGTTCCTTTTCCAGTGAGGATCTACAAGAACGAAGAACTTCCTGAAGCAAAGACCTGGATCAGGGAATGAACCTCCATAGTAACGATAGGTTAAAAATTAAAGCTCTTCACTATTTCCAGTGGGCAATTTATAGCTACTTCTTTAATGATTTTTATTTTTGAGCACAGAAATTGCAGGCACTACTTCTTTGAAAGTGATATATTCCCTCAAATCCGATTTCAGAATCCTTTCAATCTCTTTCCAGTTGCTGTCTCTGGTTTCGGTAAACATGTACCCGAAGTAGCCGTGTTTTTTGTGATCCGCTTTTCTGAGTTCCAGAGGCTTTTCAAAGGCAGAAAGCAGTTTTTCGTAATCAAAAGCCTTTACGTCCTTCAAATTGAGGTCTTCCGATTTGTTCAGCATAACAAGGCAGAAGCTCTTTCCCTCTTTATCTGCAAGAATTTTGTCCCATTCCGGCTCAAGCTGTTCCAGAAAATACCTGTAAGTATTAATTCCATATGCAAAATATGCAATATCAGTAACGCACAAGCCGGCAAAGCGCATTGGGTTCAGTTCAATCGGCTGGATTCGCCTGTCTTCCCCTACTCGAAGCTCCAGATGAAGGGGAAAATTCCTGAGCCCGGCCAGCTTTCCAATTTCTTTTAAAAGATCCTCGATGACTTCTCTGTAGGTTTCTATAATCGTTTTTGAAGTATAATACACCCTGTCACTGACATCGTTTTCCGAAGAAAAGATATGTTTGAAAATATTGAGGACTACCGGCTTTCCTTCGTGATTGAAGTAAGCATCAGCCGCAAACTCATCCCCTTCGATATTTCCCTCGATAATGAAATTCTCCACGTTCAGAACCTGCGCTGGATAAAGCTTTTTGATTTCTTCAACCTCAACCTTTATGGATTTCAGGATCGAATCCCATTCCTCGTTGGTGGAAACCTTATGTACTCCGAGGCTGAAAAATCCCACAGCAGGCTTTATGATAAATGGTTTTTCGATTTCCTCAACCCGGATATCATCCAGCTTTTCAAATTCAACACACTTGAAATATAATTCGGGGTAGAGCCTTTCCAGCAGCTCCCTGAACTTAACTTTGTTCTTAAAAAGCTCAATTTTCTCAGGCAGCCCTGTAAATCCCAGATTTTCTGAAATCCAGCCAATTGAGTTTTCGGAATTTGAATAAAGGGATAATTCATCCTTTTCTTTTATTAATTCGATAAATTCAGTTTCTTCAAGAAGGTTTAGCCTTTTTTCAGTTTTCAGTCCGGCTGCCATTTCATTTTTTAGAACAGGAATCTGCAATTCCGCAGCAGTATTTTTTAGGAATTCGGAGACGTAGGGGTGGTCGAGGATTAACATTTTTCTAACCTTTCTTATTGTCTTTCAGCTTGGAAACCTGAAGCCAGATAATAGAGAGGTTAGTAATATTTGTTGTGGAAGTACTCAAACTATAATCGATTTTCATAATACCTATTTATTTTAGATTTTTTGAGTTAATTTCAGCGGCAAATTGATGGAAATATTTAATCATATGCAGAAGTTTTGTGACAAAAATTATGTATTTTGCTAAATGTTCTCCACTAAATAAGGCTTGTGAGAATCTGATAATCCAAGCTCAAAATTTGAAGCTACTGATGAGTTCTAAACTTCAAGATCATAGCTGCAGGATTAGACGATAACACTTACCAGAGAATGTTGTCTTTTTAATTTTTAGGCTTTTTTCATCAAGATAAAGTATAAAAAAGGAATCAAACCTGCAATTTTAAATTATCATTTAAATAGCAATTTTTTGACTTATGATCTTTTATTCAACAGACAAAAATAAACAGATAAAGTAATATGTATATGTCACTTATTTTATGTAAGGAATCAGATTTTTTATAGTGATACTATCATGAAAGACAAACACTGCTTGTGAACAAAAGATGAAAAATAAAATTACATCAACAATATCAGTTGCTACTTTTTCTACTCGACCTTTATCCGTAACGATGCCAAATAAAACACGTCAAAGGCATGCTATCATAAAAGCTTTAGGAATAACAGCACTTGCGATTTTAATGCTAGTAGAAGTAGTAGGTGCAGCTCCATTTGCATATGTTACAAATATAGGGACCAATTCTGGTACTGTCTCCATAATTGACACAACAACAAACAAGGTTACAGCCTCAGTGCCTGTAGGAAGGGGACCTTGGGGAGTGGCAGTCATCCCAGATGAGAAAGTGTATGTCACGAACTCAGGCAGTGATACTGTCTCTGTAATCGACACAGCAACAAATAAGGTTATAGCCATCGTGAATGTAGGAAGTAATCCTCATGGAGTTGCAGTCACTCCGGATGGAAAAGAAGTATATGTAACAAACTATGCAAGCAACACTGTTTCTGTAATTAACGCAACAACAAACAAAGTTATAACCAATGTGAATCTAGGAAGGGGAACTTGGGGAGTGGCAGTCACCCCAGATGGAACAAAAGCGTATGTAGTGAGCTCCGATGGCGATTTAACTAACTACACAGGTACAGTCTCTGTAATTGACACTGAAACAAAAAATGTTGCAACCATGATAAATACAGGAAACAATTCACTTGCAATCGCAGTAAGCCCTGATGGAAATAAGGTATATGTGGTGAACTCCAATATTTATACTAACTCCAAAGGCACTATTTCTGTAATTGATACTGCAACAAATACTATTATATCTACGGTAAATGTAGGAAGTGGTCCTCATGGAGTTGTAGTCAGTCCAGATGGAAAAAGGGTATATGTAACGATACAGTCCCCTGGTATCAGTCCACCTACAGGTGCTATTGATGTAATTGACACAGCCACAAATAACGTTACAGCCACTGTAAAAGTAGGATCAGCTCCTTGTGGAATTGCAATCACCCCAGATGGAAATAAGGTTTATGTGGCAAACTATGGCGGTGATTCAACTAACTGGGCAGGCACAGTCTCTGTAATTGACACAGCTACAAACAACGTTACAGCCACTATAAATGTAGGACTTCATCCATCTGGAATTGCGTTTGGCCAGTTCACAGGACTAATAACAAGATCCAATTCTACTATAGAATCAAACAATACCCTTTTCTTAGCTTCCGTAAACGTAACCGAAAATCAGACAAATAATTCTGAAATGACAGAAAATGTGAGAACAGTGGTAAAACAGGAAAGGAAATCCAATACTCAGAAATCAAAAAATGTTCCTTTCATGAGCTCGATTTTGGTACTTACAATAGTATTAGGGACAATTAAGTATGGAGGAAAGACAAAGTAATAACTACATAGTCAGTTTCTCAATTTATCAGGTGTTTTGGAGTACAAACTAATTTTTTGTCAACTATCCGTTCCGTTTTGGAGATTATAAATGAAAATCCTTCAAACCCTCTCTCGCCTCTACATAAATGACTTGAACGCTGCCCTTAAATTCTATGAAGAACTCCTCAGCTCCTCCACAGCCATGCGTTTTAAAATTCCACAAATCGGCCTGGAACTGGCTCAGATAGGAGATATTTTGCTAATAGCTGGTTCGGATGAAGCTCTGAAACCTTTCAGAAGTACGCAGGCTACGTTTCTTGTCGATTCTCTTGACGAATTCAAGGCTTATCTGGAAGAAAAAGGTGCAGAAATTCTCCGGGGCCCGGATAAGGTTCCGACAGGCAGGAATATGACAGTAAGGCATTCCGACGGCTCAGTAATAGAATACGTGGAACATTCAAGTCCGGCCTGAAAAATAGAAAATAAGCTATAAACTCAAAAATCTTGCTCCGGAGTCAATATTTTAATTTTTTCACTCGTGCAGGAAAGGTTTTAAACTTATAAATTAACGGAATCTACATACACTTATAATCATGGTTTTATAAATTTAATAAGATCGTCACCAAACTTTACTATCACTGATTCTATTATTGATTTAGTAATCTAAGAGTATTCTAGAGGGGGTAATTATGGTAAGTACTAGCTTTACGCGGGATGTTCAATTTCCGCCTTTGCCGCTTGAAGAATGG
>JAMXLQ010000025.1 GCA_024280975.1 Methanosarcina sp. | reverse complement strand
GTTTGGTTCAACTTATAACATGCCATGTCTCTGATACACAAGGATATTATTTTTAAGCTTATATGACAAAAACATTCCGAATTGAAAAAAAACTGTAATCTACAAAAAAGGTTGCTTTTAGAATAAGTGAGAAGAAAACTCGGTTAAGAAAGCTAAATTAAGAAAGAGTGAAAGAAAGCCCAATGAATTTCAGTTTTGACAGCAAAATTAATAGAATCGAAGGTTGTAAAGCACAAGAAGTAATTTTCACTTTTTGAGGATTATCTTTTATCTTCGAACCTGATAGTGTATTTTGTTTCTTTCTCTCGTTCAAGTTCGATTGTTCCGTTAATCTGCTCAACTAGGGCATTTACAAGTTGCAAGCCTAGAGTTTTCGGATTTTTGAAATCTACTTTTTTCGGAAAACGAGCCCCATCATCCGAGTAGGTAAGAGTAAAACTGGAAAATACCCCTGGGAGCTCCTTTTCTGTAGTTTCGCCTTTTTTTTGACATCCGGCCTCATTTCGGTAAAGGGAAATCTTTATCTTTCCTTCTGCACCTTTTGGAAAAGCATATTTAAGAGAGTTTGAGAAAAATTCATTAATTATAATTCCTAACGGAACTGCGGTATCAATTCCAAGAAGCGTACTCTCCACGTCAAGGATAAGCTTGATTTTTTCGTCTCCAACTTTATAAGAGTGCAGAATGTCCGCAGTCAATTTTCGGAAGTATGCTGCAAAATCAATACTTGCCACATCCTCTGACTTATAGAGCTCTTCATGAATCATAGACATTGAGACTACACGGTTCTCGCTTTCTCTGAAGGCCTCAATAACCTCCTTGTCTTTGAACTTGTCAGCCTGAAGGCTGAGCAGGGAAGAAACTATCTGAAGGTTATTCTTAATCCGGTGATGAATCTCTCTCATTCCGATTTTCTCGGCTTTCTCAAGGGTTTCCTCAGCGATTTTCCTCTGGGTAATGTCATAGGTATACCCCTGGATAAATGCGGTTTCTCCTGAAGTGCTGCATACGTTGTGGACTAACTCATGAACCCACCTTACACTTCCATCCTTCCGCCTGAGCCTGTAATCGTACTCCATAATGGAATTCGAGGAGGAAACCATTTTATCCTGAATCAAATGTAACAATGGCCTGTCTTCCGGGACAACAAGGTCAAAGAACTTTATTCTACCGGAAATAAATTCTTCTTCGGGATATCCGGTTATTTCGTCCAGGGCTCCCTCAAGCAAGAGGAGATTAAAATTTCTGTTAAGTTTAAACGAAATTCCTTTGAAATTCTGTAAAAATGACCTGTAGAGTTCTTCGCTTTCCCTCAGTTTTTCTGAAGACTGCTTAATTTCGGTAACATCTTCCATTACCCCGAGAGCCCGAGATATATAGTCTTCGTCATCTCTTAGGTATACTCCTTTATTTTTTACATAAAAATAGCTTCCGTCCTTCCGCTTGAACCTGAATTCTTCCTCGAATCTTTCTCCTGTATTCCAGCAACTTCTAAATGACTGCTGCACTCTTCTGCGATCTTCCGGATGAATATGGTCGAGCCAGTCGTAAAAATCCAGGTTCTCAATTTCTTTATTACTGTAGCCTGTGAGCTCCGTGATTGCTCCCGCCCACTCAATATGGCCGTTTTCCAGGTCAATTTCATATATCAGTTGCCCTGTCTGTTCTGCAATAAGACGGTATCTCTCTTCACTTTTTTGCAGTTTCTCTTCTATTTTTTTGCGCCCTGTAATATCAAGCATTACTCCTATAAGCCCTTCTACAGTCCCGCAGAGATTTTTGTATACTGCCTTATTAAAAATGAAATCCCTTTTGAGTCCGTCAGAACACACTACTTTGGTCTCGTAAGTATGGCTTCCTCCCTTTTGGAATAGCTGCTTGTCCATTCTTTCATAAATCTCCTCGAGTTCTGAGGAGGTTCCTTGGAAAAGATCATATGTGGAGCGTCCGGCTATTTTTTCTTTTGAACTTCCGAGAATCATTTTTGCAAAGAGCTCATTGCAGCCCTGATAAATGCCGTCCCTATTCTTGTAAAACACGGGAGCCGGAATAGTATCCAGCAGTGTTCCTAGAAAATACACTTTTTCTCGGAGTGTGGCTTCCATTTCATTTCGTTGAATTGTAAATGAAAGGATTAATGCAGTTGTATTCAGGAAACAAGCATCTCCATCAGTAAATTTTTCCTTTTTCGTACTGTGAGCCGTCAGCACTCCATACGGCTTTTCAATACTTCCTATGAGCACACTTATTCCACTAATTATATCCTGGGATTCTTCGAGGCCCATTGTCCTGAGGGAGCTCTTCTTATCCAGTTTCTCTAACAGAATCGGCCGGCTTGAAAGTACAGTGTAGCCTGCTCTTGAAGCTAAATCTTTTTTAAATATCCTACCTATATTCTCTGGCTTCCAACCGACTCCTGTCTCAAATACAAAATCTTCATTAGGCAAGAGTTCCAGGACGCTGCAGTACTCTACACTAATCGTAGTTGCAACCAGAGGCAGGGCCTGATCGAGCAGAGTCTGAAAATCAGGGGTTTTGAGAGAGAGTTCGGAAATTCGGGAAAGTACTTCATGCTCTCTTTTTCTTAAAAGTAGTTTTTCTTCGGTTTGTTTGAGGGAAGTGATCTCGAATGCAGATACAACCGTACCTTCGCAGCCAAGCAAGGGGGTAAAAACAATTGAATAAGTTTTCTCGCCTACTTTCAGTTCGGTCTGTACGGGTTTCTTTCGGATTGCTACTCGCCGGGCAGTCTTCAGGATTTCATCAGGCGCTTTTTCTCTAACTTTACTTTTAAGAGCTTCAAGTAAGGATTTTCCTGCTTCATTTGCGTAAAGAACCGTTCCTTCTGTTCCTATTCTCAGGATAGGGCCAGGGCTATTTAACAGAAATTCTCTCATCCAGTTTTCTTCGGTTTCCACACCTATACTGTCTTTCCGACTTATGTCAGAGCCACCGGTTCCTGATTTCATTTATTCATTTTTAGTAAGTTGTTTCTTAATATCATAAATTGTTTATCAGTATTAAAGTTTAAACCAAATTTTGAATTTCAGGCCTATATTAAGCATCATTTTGTCTTTAATCTGTAAATTCTTCTTACATATTAATATTCTGCTAATTTACTCAAAATATTTATCTATGTCTCTCGATAAAGATCCAATTGAATCTGGACAATTAGCCATGAATATTTATAAAAAGCCTCACATTTACTAATCTGCAATCTATGTTAAAATCTATAATAGTGTCCTAAAATTCTCTGCTTATGGAAAATGTCAGGATAAATCTTCGAATAAAAAATACTCAGATAAAAATATCCGAATATATAAAGGCCGGTATTGAAATCCAGATCAAAGATTAAACCTATAAGGAAGGTGTTTTTTATAGAAAACCTCAATTTACTCAAGAGAAACCTCGACTACATGAGTATATCTGAGCTTTTTGAATACGTAAAGGAGCATTACCCTGAAAATGAAGAGTTATGGGTAGGATCCAAAAAGATAATCATCAGAAAAATCCTCAACTTTGAACGAAACAGAATGAACGAAGAGGAAACTTAAGGAAAGATTATTCTTGAGTCCTTCAAACCTTTTGAGAAAAGGCTTTATTGAAAAAACCTGACAACGTTTGAGTTTGAGAACCTTATCCCCAAACCCTATCCGGTGTAATCACAACCCTTTTGAAAAAAGGTTTGATTGCAACCTTTCCGACGGAAAGCTTGACCAAAGGCCCCTAAGGAGGCGCAACCTTTTTGAGACGGTTGATCGAAAACTCCCCACGCGCCGGCGTGATAAACCGGCGCAACGGTTTTGAAGAATCCCCACAATCGGGATTGTAAGGAGGATCTGCAGTCGTTGCATTTGTACATTCGAGTTACCTCTGCTTCGATAAACCTCAATTTATTTTAAATCTGTATATTGTATCCTTTAATTAGATGATTATTATTTGCTCAGGCTTTTTTCTATTTTCGTATCCAGCCCCGGAGCTGCATTGCTTCAACTACCCTGCCGACAGCAAGGGTATATGCCGCCTGCCGCATGTCGACGTCGTTTTTTGATGCAAAATCATACACTGAAAAATAGGCTTCTTTCATCTTTTTTTCCAGACGATTTTGAATCTCTTCTTCTTCCCATTTTATGTTTGACTTGTTCTGTACCATCTCAAAATACGAGACAATAACTCCGCCTCCGTTACAGAGGATATCAGGGATGGTATGGACTCCCTTTGAATTTAGGATCGCCTCTCCTTCTATTGTGGTTGGGCCATTAGCCATCTCGGCAAGAATCCTGGCTCTAATATTTCCTGCGTTTCCTTCAGTTATTATGTTTTCAAGAGAAGCCGGAATCAGGATTTCGACATCCAGTTCAAGTAACTCTTCGTTAGTTAGGTTTTCTGCTCCCGGATAGTTCAGCACCGAACCATTTGAGTGCTTATATCCTGAAACGTCTTCAGGGTCAAGCCCATTGGGTGAGAAGATTGCGCCTTTGCTGTCGCTGATAGCTACAACCTTACAGCCAAACAGCTTTTTTGCCAGATAAGCAGCATGGTATCCTACGTTTCCGAAACCGTGAACTGCAACCTTTGAAGCTTTCAGGTTTATTCCGAGCCTTTTTGCGGCTTCCTTTATAGTATATAAACCTCCTCTTGCTGTGGCATCGTACCTGCCTGCTGAGCCTCCAAGGCTTATTGGCTTGCCTGTAATAGAACCAAACACATTCTTACCTGCGAGTTTCGAGTACTCGTCCATCATCCAAGCCATAACCTGTGGATTTGTATAAACATCAGGGGCCGGAATATCTCTGTCCGGGCCTATTATCTGATAAATTCCTCGGATGTAAGCCCTGCTTAGACGTTCAATTTCCCTGTGTGAAAGTTCTTTTGGGTTGCAAATAACTCCACCCTTTGCTCCTCCCAGAGGTAGCTTGTGAAGGGCACATTTCCAGGTCATGAGGGCTGCAAGAGCTCTAATTGTTTCCATAGTACTTTCGGGATGGAAACGTACACCTCCTTTTGTGGGGCCCAGAGCTTCGTTGTACTGCACCCGGAAACCTTTAAAAACTTTTATAGAGCCGTCATCCATGTGGACAGGCAGAGAAACATAGAGTTCTCTCATAGGGATTTCTAGGAACGCTTCCAAATCAGGCGTGAGCTTAAGGCCTGCAGCACAGGTACACAAATGCTGCCTAACATCTTCAAGTAGCTTAGAACGAGAACCCACAGTTACCCCCCTTAAAATAATGGGTTTCTGAAAGCTAAATACTTGCTGGAAACCTGACCCTCTTATTATAGGGTCCTTTCAAAAATATCAAAAGAGCGTCCTTATGAATGTTCCAAAAGCTTTCATAAGTCTTAAAGAGTTTCCTGAAAACATGAGCTTTCTCATAAGGATAGAAGGATGATCCATATCTCCATACTCGGTAATGGTATTTAAAATTGAAGGGGTATTCAGAGAACCTATAAGATCATTCAACTGTCTGTCTTCCAGCTTCCCGATGTAGTCATGAATTTTCATGCCTATTTCAAGCTCTCTTCCAAGTCCCTTCCTCCAGAGTTGATCATACTCAAAAAGCCGTTTTGCCGAGGTATCTCTCTCAAGGGCAGCCTTTGCTGCAACTTTTCCAGCGATTTTTGCCGCAAAAGCCCCAGTGTAGATTCCTCCTCCGGACGTCGGTTTTGCTTGCCCCGCCGCATCACCAGCCAGTATAATCCCATCTGATACTGTTTTTTCCTGGGGGCCTATCGGGATTCCCCCAACTACAAAATCAAGCATGCCCCCAGAATATCTAGCTTTTACATGGGGATTTGAGCGGAGGAATCTCTCAAGGTAAGAAAGAGGAGAACAGTCTTTCTGATCGCTTTTCAAGGCAAGTCTAGGTTCAAGGGCAAGCGCGATTCTTGAAACTTTTTCGTCAACCGGTACGGTCCAGGCAAAAAAGCCAGGAGCAAAAGAACCGGGGAAAAGTTCCACAAAATCACTGTCGTCCGAGGCATAAGGGGCTTCAATCTGGATACCTGGAAGTACACGGGCAGGTTTTTCAAGCCCTGCATAACTGGCTATCCGGCTTTTTACGCCATCGGCCCCTATCACAACAGATGTGCAGACTGTTTCGGGCCTGCCATTTCTGAGTATCCTGAGTTTTACCTGAGAACTTTCTTTTCCTTCTTTACCGGTTTCCGGGTTCTTTTTTTCTAATCCTACAGCTCTGGTCCTGAGAGAAAGCTCCACACCTTCTTCCACAGCCATTACTGCAAGGGCGCGGTCAAAGTTTTTCCGCGAGACCACGTATGCCTTAGTCTGCTTTCCATCGATTGGAAGGCACTGCCCATCAGGAGCATGTACAAAAGCCCCGCGTACAGAATTGAACACAAACTCGTCAGAAGGTTTGAGGTCGCATTCTGCAACTGCTCTGGTGCTCAAGAGTCCGGTACAGCCTACGGGCGATCCTATGGAAGCATGCTCTTCAAGCAGGAGAACCTTTGCCCCGTTCAGAGCTGCATAGCGAGCTGCAGTGGATCCCACAGGACCGGCTCCAACCACAACGACATCATATTTCATGCCTATTACCTTCGAAAATAAGCCTTACCATAGCAGAAAGCTTAATATATTCTAGATTCACGAATAATGTTATATAACAATTTTTATATATCAATAAAGTGATATAACACTGAAGAAGTGAGTTTTATTGATTAGAATAATCTTTTATATGTATTATAATAATCCCTTTATCGATTGAGAAACTCTTTGGCAAGCAGATTATGCTTTTTCGATCAAGATGACTCATTATCTAACTTATAAGCTCCCAAATAATCTTCGATACCGCTTAAAGCGCCAATAAAATGTTTTTAGGTGCCAGAAACTTTCCACGCTTCATAATCTTCATATATTGATAAATGTATTCAGCGTGAGACTGAACCATAAAACTGAACGATCAAATATTTAACGATTTCTTTGAATCACTAATCAGGGTTTCCATGCAGCAGAAAAAAGAAAAATTTCAGGCTTCGGGTCCACAGAAACCAGAGATAAATAACCCGGAAAGAAAAAAAAATCGGACTCCAGGTAAAAGAGCTCCCAAAACTAAAGATAAAAAAGATTCCAGAGCCTCGGATAATAAATCCTCTAAGACTTCAGATCGAAAAGATTTTCAGACCCGGAAAAACAAGGTGAAAAGTAACTCCACAGATTTTAAAGGAAGGCCTTCTGTGGGAAAACAGGCTTCAAGCAAGAGTCCTGGCTCTGAAAAAAATCCAGATTTGGTCCCCTATAAGAAAAAGAACTCCCAGCGCTTCGAGTATGAAGACGATCACGTATTCTGGTGCAGAGAATGCAATCTGCCCCTTATAGGGGAAAAATGCGGAATATGCGGCAGCAGAGGGAAAATTATTCAGCTCTCTCAACCTGCAGATGTCCGTTTTTGTTCTCCTTACGAGCGAGAAGTCCTGGACAGACAGCTCTATTCAGCTTTCGGCTGTAATCCCCTTGGAGAAAGACTTATTCTTCTCAATAAAATCCCTGGAGAGGATAAAACCGATGAGGTGCTTGTAGACGGTTTTATTTTTGGAATTCTTCGATTTGAGCTTTCGAAAATGGATTATAGCTTTGAGCCTTCCCTTCAGGGAGCAAAAATTCTCCTGAAACACGCTGAAGGCAGGAAAGTTGAACTTAAGAAAACAAACAGGCACCTTAACGGAAAAAGTGTGGCAGCAGAATCTATTGAGGTTTTTGACAGCAATATAAAAGCAGGGGACTTTGTCCTTGTGACTGCAGGCAACTTGACAGGATATGGAATTTCTTTGATTGACGCAAACCTTTTGAGAAAAGGCTTGATCGAAAACCTTTTCAAAAAAGGCTTGATCGCAAACCTTTTCAAAAAAGGTTTGATCGAAAACCAATATCAGCGGTGTGATCAAGCAATCGA
>JAMXLQ010000024.1 GCA_024280975.1 Methanosarcina sp. | reverse complement strand
GGGCCAGACTTCGATGGTTGAAACGCTTCTTCTCAGAGAGTTTGGGCTCCGTGACAGGGTTCTCCTTCCAAAGCCTGATGACGGAGTTTCGGCCGAAAGATATGAAATGAGCTCTGATCTCAAAGGTGGGGAAGTTCTTGAACCTCAGAAGGGTCTTTTGGAAAATGTGCTTATTCTTGACTATAAGTCCCTTTACCCAACTATAATGATGGCACATAACCTGTGCTATACAACAGTAGTTACGGGCGACAAGCCCGACGGGGTAACTATCAAACCTCCATCTGGAGGAGAGTTCGTGCCTCCCGATGTTTACAAAGGAATCGTGCCTTCTATTCTCGAAGACTTGCTTAATAAGAGGACACAGACAAAGAAAAGGATGAGAGGGACCTCTAATGAAAATGAGTACAGAGTACTTGATGCTACTCAGCTCGCTCTGAAAATCCTGTTAAATAGCTTTTATGGTTATTCTGGGTATGCTCGGGCAAGGCTTTACAGCCTGACGCTTGCAAATGCCGTAACCAGTTTTGGAAGAAGCAATATCCTGAATACCCGGGAAATCATCAACAGCAATATAGGAAAAATTGTTCTCAGGGGTGAAGCAGCTCTACTCCTTGATGAAGCCGGAAAACTCTCTCCCTCGGATAGAGTAATCGATTTATCGGTTGCCTATGGAGATACAGACAGCGTCTTTGTCCACTGTAAATCCAGAGGAGATCTCTCTCTTGAGGAGGTTAGCCTTATAGGTAACAGGCTTTCAAATATCGTTTCCGCTTCCCTGCCCGACCCAATGGAGCTTGAATTTGAGTCGATTGCGAAGCGTGCGCTTCTTATCGCAAAGAAACGTTATGCTCTCTGGCTTTTTGAGCCAAGAAATTCAGGTTGGGAAGATAAGATTAAGGTCAAAGGCATGGAGACTGTCCGAAGGGATTGGTGCGAACTGACCTCGGTAACCCTCAACAGGGTGCTTGAGCTCGTACTTATAAAAGGTGATGTCGATCAGGCTGTAGAACATGTCCGCAGTATCGTTAGTAAGGTCAGGAACCTTGACCCGGCAAAAGACTCCGAGGTTGTCGAAAGCCTTATTCTCACACGCACCCTTACACGGAAAACTGAGAGCTATAAGAACAAGCAGCCTCACCTTACGGTTGTCGAAAAGCTGAAAGAAAGAACCGGCGTCGTACATTCTATAGGAACAAGAATACCCTTTGTGATTACTGCAGGTAAAGGGCTCTTTGTTGATCGGGCTGAAGATCCAGACTATGTCAGGGAGCACAATATCCCGATAGATGTCGACTACTATATTAAGAAACAGATACTTCCCCCTGTGGAGCGTATTCTTGAGGTTTTCGGGGTCAAGATTTCTTCACTTGACTTTGATTCCAAACAAAAAGGACTATTTGATTTTGAGGCTAAGAAGCCTGAAGCAAAGAAACAGGAAAAACCTTCTTCCAAAAAGGAAAGTAAGGTAAAGGATCAGGAACAAAATTTCTGTAAGGAAAATGGGCATGCAGCACAGAGTTCCCTGTTTGATTTCTAAGCCTGTTCTTTTCTGTTACAAGCTTCTATATTCTTTTGGTATTCAGATTCTTTATATACAACAACTTAGCCTGTAACCTTATTTTCTTTCCGCTTCTATGGTTTCAACTTCTTTTTGCCTGCACTGAACTCTCATATTAATTTTTTTCTTAACGCTATTTCTTTTTTTATCTATATTTTATATAGAGCATATATGTTATAATTCTTTATTCCATATTATTTCTCTGTATATACTTCTCTATGTTATATAAAGCGAATCTTTATATATTGTTCACTTAATGTGCATTATACTAGAGACAACTCATTATACTAGGGACAACTCATTATACTAGAGACAACTTGAATAGCTGTAAATTTTACTCATTATTTAGAGAAAGATCTCTAACAGGGAAAATAAAATTTATATCCTTATCATATGACTTATTATTTAGAGGAGAATCTCTAACATGGGAAATAAATTAAAGAAATATACACTTATCATATTATTGGTTATCGGGCTTGTATTCCTGGGAATCGGATGTACTGGGACTAAAAACAACGAAAGCTCTTCTACAGGCGAATCTGGAAGTATTTCTGTGAAAGGCTCTGACACAGTTCTTCCTCTTGCTCAGGCTGAAGCTGAAGAATTCATGAATGAAAACTCTGGAAAAAGTGTTACAGTCACTGGGGGGGGATCCGGTGTTGGAATTGCTGCGCTCATTGACGGTGAAGTAAATATTGCTACTGCATCCAGAGAAATAACTGATAACGAAACTGAAGCCGCTAAAAAGAATGGAATCAATCCTGTTGCAACTACTATTGCTTATGACGGCATTACAGTAGTCGTAAATCCTGCTAATTCTGTTTCTAGCCTTACCTTTAACCAGCTTCGTGGTATCTATAACGGCAGCATCAGCAACTGGAAAGAAGTTGGAGGAGCTGATGCACCAATTACAGTGATTTCCAGAGACAGCAGTTCTGGTACTTATGCAGACTTCAAGAAAGATGTTTTACTAGGCGATGAATACCGCCCTGATGCCCTTGCGCAACCTGCGACTGGAAGCGTAGTCTCTGAGGTATCTCAGAATACCAATGCAATAGGATATATTGGCTTTGCGTATCTTGGTAAAAACATAAAGGCATTAAGCTTAGACAAGGGTAATGGGTCTGTAGCTCCAACTGCTGAAAATATTCTCAGTGGCAAATACCCACTATCAAGAGCTCTCTACTTCTATACTAATGGCGAACCTTCGGGCCTAACAAAGGAATTTACTGATTTTGTCACGGGCGAAAATGGGCAGAAGATTGTGAGTACGGTTGGATACATCCCACTAAAGAAGTAATAGCCGCTAAAAACATTAAGGGATAAAATGCTAAGTCGAAATTATAGGGAAAAAACGATCGAGTGGGCGCTGTTTTTAGTTAGTGCCCTTACGGTCGTCATTCTCTTACTTATATGTCTTTTTTTGTTCAGAGACGGTTTACTTCTTTTTAAAGATACGTCTCTTATGGATTTCCTTACAGGAAAGTTCTGGTATCCAACATCCATAAACAGGCAGTTCGGTCTATTACCTCTGTTTTTCGGATCTCTTATTGTTACTGCCGGAGCTATCCTTTTTGCTGTGCCTCTAGGAATTGCTTCTGCTATCTATATTTCTGAGATTGCTGACCCAAAAGTTGCAGATTTCCTGAAACCTTTTATTGAGATCCTCGCAGGAGTTCCTTCTGTTGTATTTGGATTCTTCGGGCTTGTTGTGCTAGTTCCAATTATACAGCATAGCTTTAATCTGCCAACCGGCCAAACCGCTCTAACAGGTTCTATTATGTTGGGAATTATGGCACTACCTACGATTATCACTATTTCAGAGGATGCTATAAGTTCTGTTCCCAGCACTCTTGAACAGGGTTCTCTGGCTCTTGGAGCTACGAAATGGCAGACAATATATAGAGTTGTGGTTCCTGCAGCGTTATCGGGAATCTCAGCCGGAGTAATGCTTGGTATAGGAAGAGCTATAGGGGAGACTATGACCCTCATGATGGTAACTGGAAATACTGCAGTAATTCCTTCTTTTCCAGGGGGGTTTCTGGCTCCGGTAAGGACAATGACTGCCACAATTGCGCTTGAAATGGGAGAGGTTCCTCAGGGAAGTACCCACTTCCATGCTCTCTTTGCAGTCGGGTCTGTACTTTTCATCATAACTCTCCTCGTTAACCTGATCGCGGATTCAATTAAAAAACGGTATAAATTCAAGGTGGATTGAGCATGGAGCTAGATGCAAAAGTAAGTGAAAGTGGTGATAAAGCGATTAGGGTTAAAGGCGGACTGAGTATGAGATTTAATGCAAAGATAAGTGAAAAGATCGCCTTTGCACTGCTTGGCCTTTCAGCTTTGACAGTAGTAGGATTTGTGCTAGTTATCCTTGGTTATATTATTTACAATGGGTATAGTGCAATTAACATTGGATTTCTTACTGAAATGCCCAGACTTATGATGACTGAAGGTGGAATCTATCCGGCAATTGTAGGTACCATATATCTTATCATAGGCTCCATGAGCATAGCCCTCCCTATGGGAATTATGGCGGCTGTATATCTTAACGAGTATGCAGGAGAAACCCGAACCACCTGGCTTATAGAGATGGCAATTAACAACCTTGCAGGAACTCCTTCTGTGGTCTTCGGGCTTTTTGGGCTTGCATTATTTGTAAAGTATTTTGGTTTTGGTTCTTCCCTGCTCTCGTCCTCTCTTACGCTTGCTCTCCTTATTCTTCCGGTAATTATCCGTTCTACTGAAGAAGCCTTGATCACGGTTCCTAAAGAATACCGGGAGTCATCCCTTGCACTTGGAGTCAGTAAATGGCAGACGATCAGGCATGTGGTACTGCCAGCTGCCATACCAGGAATTATTACGGGGTCAGTATTGAGCATAGGGAGGGTTGCAGGAGAAACCGCTCCTATTCTTTTCACAGGGGTTGCTTACTTTTTGCCAAGGCTGCCGGATTCTATCTATTCCCAGTTTATGGCACTTCCTTACCACCTTTTCGTGCTTGCAACGGCCGGGACAAATATTGAGAAAACCAGGCCTATTCAATACGGAACAGCTCTGGTTCTGCTACTTATCGTTCTAGGTTTGAATCTTGTAGCTGTTCTTATTCGCAGGCATTACAGAAATAAACTGAAAATTTGAGTAAATGTTTAAAACAATATATCACGATTTATATGATAATGAGGTCCTCCAATGACTGAGGCTGTTCAAAACGTATCTCAACCCCAGATCCAAGTAGAAAATCTTAATCTGTGGTATGG
Organism: Methanosarcina sp.; assembly: GCA_024280975.1. Taxonomy (GTDB): domain Archaea; phylum Halobacteriota; class Methanosarcinia; order Methanosarcinales; family Methanosarcinaceae; genus Methanosarcina. Next base: position 6,073 of record JAMXLQ010000024.1, on the reverse strand, counting down.
GGAGAAGCAGGCACTTAAGAACGTTTCTATGCAGATCCCCAAAAACAGTATAACTGCCCTTATAGGCCCTTCAGGTTGTGGCAAGTCCACTTTTATCCGCTGTTTAAACAGGATGAATGATCTTATTAAGGACTGCAGGATCGAAGGTAGAGTTTTGACAGAAGGCAAGGATATCTACGGGCCAAATATAGATGTTGTTGACCTTCGAAAAAAAGTAGGAATGGTTTTCCAGAAGCCCAACCCTTTTCCAATGTCGATTTACGATAATGTCGCTTACGGACCGCGTATACATGGCGCAAACAGGAAAGATCTTGATGGGATTGTCGAACAAGCACTTCGTTCGGCTGCGATCTGGAACGAAATTTCAGACAGGCTTAAATCTCCTGCACTTTCCCTAAGCGGTGGACAGCAGCAAAGACTTTGCATTGCCAGAACTCTGGCAGTAAAGCCAAAAATAATTCTTTTCGACGAACCTACCAGCGCTCTTGACCCTATTTCCACCTCAAGGATTGAAGATTTGATCATTAACCTTAAAAAAGATTACACCATAGTAATTGTAACTCACAATATGCAACAGGCAGCGAGAATATCAGACTATACTGGATTTTTCCTTATGGGAGAACTTATTGAATTCGGTCAGACTAGGCAGATTTTTCAAAATCCAAGGGAAAAGAGTACTGAGGATTATATTACAGGCAGATTTGGGTGATTAAAATGGCTCGAGAACAATATGTGCAGCAGCTAGATCTGCTCAGGGAATCCATGTTCTCCCTTGGAGAAATCGTTGAGCTAGCTTTTAAAGATTCGATGATTGCAGTTATAGATCTTGACGTCAAACTTGCTACAAAAACGCTTGCTCTTGAGGCAGAAGTAGATAAACTTGAAGAAGGAATTGAGACTTCTATTTTTGATCTTCTTGCACTTCAACAACCCATGGCTAGCGATCTCCGGCTTATCGTGTCTGCGCTCAAGATCACAGCAGACCTCAAAAGGATTTTGGGTCTCTCAATGAATGTTGCCAAAATTCCCGGTAAAATCGAAGATGGGCATATAAAACCTCTTACAGATACGAGAAAAATGGCAGATATTGCAATATACATGCTTGAGAATTCCCTCAAAGCTTTCAAGACTCAGGACGCAGAACTCGCAAGAGCTGTAGCTGCCCGGGACGAGGAAATTGACAAGCTTTTTTATGCAGTCTGGGTTGAGTTAATAGAAATGATGGCAAAAGATACTAGTATTATTTCCAAAGCGACATATCTGCTTTTTCTGATTCGCTATATTGAAAGAATTGGAGATCACTGTTGCAATATCTGTGAAAGTGTAATCTATCTTGCTACAGCTGAGAGAGTCAAACTTAATTGAAAAGGACTTTGGCCTTTTCCTCTTCTCATTTTTGTCCTTTTTCTGTTTTTGATGTCTTTTCGGACGACTTTGACTCTTTCTCTAACCATTTTCTGTTCTCTCTGATGTACAAGTTTTAAGTACGTTTATAAGCATATAGACGCCCATGCCTGATATTCTTATCAAAAATACACGGATTTATTACAATAATTCACTTCAGCCTGCCGAGATTATTATTGAGGACGGCAAAGTTGTTAAGATAGGAAAAGATCTCAGAGTTTCGAGCTCGGATATGATAATTGATGCAGGAGGGGCTCTTACTCTGCCTGCTGGCATCGATGTACATGTCCACTTCAGGGAGCCCGGAATGACCTCAAAGGAAAACTGGTACACGGGCTCGTGTGCGGCAGCTGCCGGAGGAATTACCACTGTAATTGATCAGCCTAATACAGTGCCTCCTACGACCGACAGGAGGGCTTTCGAAGAAAAACTTAAACTCGCAAGAGGAAAGTCTATTGTTGACTTCGGGATTAATGGTGGGGTAACGGGCAATATAGAAAAATTAGAAGAACTCTGGAAACTGGGAGTTACTGCTTTTGGGGAAATCTTCATGGCTGAGTCAACAGGCGGACTAAATATCAATGAGGAAACCTTTGAAGAAGCGCTTGCCGAAGTCAAACGCCTAGGCGCACTTGCAACCATTCATGCCGAAGACGAGAAAATGCGTCTTGAGCTGGAAGGACTATTAAAAGGAGATATCTCTTACGAGTATCATTCAAGGGTACGCCCCAATGCTTGTGAAGCAGCTGCTGTTCTAAAAGCCCTGGAGCTTGTTTCCAAACTGAAAGTCAGGGCTCATCTTTGTCACATGAGTACGCTTGAAGCTATAGGTATTATACGAAAGGAAAAATACCTTGCAAGAAAAGAAAATAAAGAACCTCTTTTTACCTGTGAAGTCACTCCTCATCACCTTTTCCTTTCTACACGAGATTGGGAAAAGCTCAGGTCTTTTGGAAAAATGAATCCTCCTCTACGGGGGAGTCATAGTATTAAAGCTCTCATGAACGGAATTAACGATGGGACTGTTGATATTGTAGCTTCGGATCATGCCCCGCATTTGGAATCCGAAAAAGATGTAGATATAAGAGCCTCTCCTTCGGGAGTGCCCGGGGTCGAGACCCTTATGCCTCTTATGCTTGCTGCAGTAAGAAAAAATATCCTGCCACTTTCACGAATGATTATGCTTACAAGCTGGAATCCGGCAAAAGCCTTTGGGTTGGACCGTAAATCTAAGGGCAGGCTTGATGTAGGTTTTGATGCAGACCTGATTATTGTAGATCCCCGCGAGCTTCGCCCTATAAAGGCTGAGTTCTTACATAGTAAAGCCGGATGGACTCCTTTTGAAGGCATGGAGGGGGTTTTTCCCCAGTATACTCTCTCCAGGGGTGAAGTAGTCTGGATTGAAGAGGCAATTAATGCAAAACCTGGAAGAGGGAACTTTCTCGAAGGCAGAGGACAGAGGTCCGAAGAGGATGAAGAAGACCTTGAAGAGGCTGATGGGACTCCTAACTGAATAAAAAGGTTTTGAGAAGGTTTAGCTGAGGAGGTTTAGCAAAAACGAAGAAACTGAAAGCTAGTTTCCAGGAGAGTTAGATAAAATTACAAAGGCCTTGAGATATTTATAGAGTCTATTCTAGATTTTGATATTAGGAATTTTTAATTATCAGCAAGTAAGGAATGAAAAATCGAATAAATATCTAATAGAAAAATTCTAATCGATTTCAAAACTATAGTTCTATATGAAAGAAAATTGTTGTATGACCATGGCCAACTTTCTTGAGAATTTTGTATCTTTTTTAAAACAAAAGTTTCCGTCTTTAAATAAAGATTATGTAACTCCAGAATTTGTTCTTGGGGTATTGATGCACTTATTCCTTTTCATTTGTATTATTTCTTTATTATATTTGCTATCAATACATTTGCAACAATTATCTTCAACATAATATTTTTTTATACACATCTTGAGCATATCTCAAAATGGATTTCCTTTTTACTCAGTTAGATTTTCAGGACCATTTTTCAGGATCAGAAACTATTGGTTATTCATGATGAGCTAATCCCAAAAACAATTTAATTCTCACTAGGCAAGATTTTCGAAACCATTTTTCAGGATTAAAAGGTCGGTTGATTGTTCCAAATTCGAAATTTGGAGAAGCGATTTTGAGTTTTGGGATTAACTTATATATAAATTTGTAAGCCCTTGGAAGCTTATTTTTTTAATAAAATTCAACCGAATCCAGTTGAGACCTCAAAAGTTCCTGATGCTTTTTTTCCAGGAACTTATAGACTGCACCATGGGTAGCCCCATCAAGCAGCATCCTTATGGCTGTCCTAATTATAGTGTTCTGTTCTGGATGTCCAAGTATAGATACGGTTTTCCCGTATACTGAGATCTTGACATTTATCAGGGTCTCTGCAAGTTCTCTGGTTCTTCCATTTCTTCCTATTATTCGGCCCTTTATCCGTTGCAGCTCTTTTGGAGTAGTAGCAACGTCAGAAAGGTCGATAATCTCAAGCATAAGCATATCATCCTCTAGGAGTTCGAGAGCTTTTTCTGGACTAAAACCTCTGCCTATTGCTTTGAGAGTTTCAAGAACTCTGAACTCTTTTAATGGGTCTTCCTCGCAGGTGACGTCTATCTTTCCGCTTTCACTGTCAATCTCCAACTGGCACGCGGTTTTGTCCTCGATAAATTTTTTTGTTTCTCCTTTTGGACCTATAACTACTCCGACTCTTTCTTTGGGGATTTTGACATACTGGGTCATATTATTCCGCCTGTATCTTTGTAAACAGTTCTTCAGGTTTATCCTTTATCCCATAGCGGCTGAAGAACCTGAGTATATTTTTCACGTCTCTGTAGAGGAACTCCCGGGCATTAGGATGCTCCAGGGTCACGGATTGCCCCATATCAATGAATATGGGAGTAAGGTTGTTCGGGTCAATCAGGATATTGTATTCGCTCAGATCCGCATGTACAAGATTTGCTTTCTTGTATAGGAGACGCATATATTCGACAACTATATCAAAAATATTCTTTGCCTCATCATTTTCAAGATGCGTGTTTTTAAGAAGAGGGTAAGGTGCCTCTTTTTCTCCCATAAATTCCATGATAAGAATATTCTTCTCGGCAAGTATAGGCTCCGGAACCCGGACACCTGCGCTTTTCGCACGTTTCAGGTTCTGAAGTTCCTTGCGTGTCCATGCAAAAATGATATCTCGCTTGTTATTTCGGATGTTTGTAAAGCGAGGATCCTTCATAATGTAGGCGTCCATGGCCTTGAAGGTGCTGCTTGCAATCCTGTATATTTTTACAGCCAGCTCTTTATCCGGGCCTTCGGCATAGAATACGTTTGCTTCCTTTCCAGTACTGATAGCTCCACCCATTGCTTTTATTATGCCTTTATTGGAAAGGGTGTAAAGAATTTTAAGGGTAGGGACATCGAATACGTTTTCTTCTACTTTCAGCCGTTCGGAATCCTTCTCCCTAGCCCGAGATTTATCTTTAGCGCTATCGATGCGCCTTATTTTCTTTTCCTGATCCATTCCCATATTATCCTTTCAGGTATCCTTTCCTCTCAAGCCAGTCTACCTGTGGCCTTGTGTACTTCCAGATTACATCTGCCTTTTCGTTCTGGAACTCCCAGGGCACGACAATAACGACGTCTCCTTCTCTAATCCAGGTTTTTTTCTTCATTGAACCCGGAATCCTTCCCATACGAACGACCCCATCCATGCAACGGAGTCTCAGCCTATTTGCCCCCAGGAGACTCTCAACGGTTGCCAGGATCTCATTATTTTCCCTGCGTGGTGTGCGTACTCTTGTAACGGTTTCTTCTGTCTGGGGTTTGGCTTTGGATGTAGGTTTCTTTAAGTCTGCCAGTTTGATACCTCATTATACGTAGTTTATATTGTAGTTGTTTATTTATAGTTGTATTTTTTATTTTTATACCCTTAGATCCTTTATATATCGTTTTTTCGAGTTTTAAGGTTATTCGTCATGCAGCTCTCAACTTTCTATTGTTATTTTAATGCTGCGCTTTCTCGCTTTCTTTTTCTCCTTTCCTATTATTATTTTTTTCTAAGTGTTTGTTCAGGCGACAGGTATATATATTGGATATCCCCTTGTATGTCTCACGCGCAAAACAAGCGCGGATCGCTCTTGAATTTGTAATTTAAGGGTGAGAATCAAGGGTTTAACAAAACAGATTTTCATCAATTGTTTAATTTGTTTTTTAAGAATGACCCTTAACAAAAAGTTTTATATATTAAAACTGATGTATATGTGTTCCCAGTCTCAGCATGAAATATTTGTGCTGGATGGTTTTTCTCATAGTCATCTGGTTGAAGTTCCTTCATTATCTTAGGGAAAATCAATACCTTTAAATACTATGAGCGCATAACTATAATTTCCTGCATCATAAATGCAGCAATTACTGTTCATTAATAATGGAGTCAGGAGTTATTTCCTGTCTGACGAGGATTTTGTCGGTTCGGTTAATTCTGGGCGGTGAGAGTTTTTTCATAAAACATCATCGCGAAACTGAAAATAACTGAATTGATAGTTGTTAGTGCAAGTTTCTGCGACCAAGACCTTTAATTTTGAAGTGTGCGATACATTAACAATTCTGGTTGATCCTGCCAGAGGTTACTGCTATCGGTGTTCGCCTAA
>JAMXLQ010000023.1 GCA_024280975.1 Methanosarcina sp. | reverse complement strand
ATAAGATTCCTCATTACACTACCCTTCAAAAGTTTGTGTCCAGAATCCCTTCCTCATTATTTAATGTAACTTTATCAAGAAATCTAAATCTATTTTACTCAAAAAGTTATAGAAAGTATTTACATAAAGTTAACGATTTCTACAGAGCCCATTAATCTATTGTTTTAAGCGTGAAATCAAGACCTTTAACTTTTGATAAAATTATTAAGGCTTAGCGATGTCAATCAAATCCAGAATTCTCAAGGCGAGATACGCACCGTTTGCTCCGTTGTCTATTCCTACACTTCCGACAGGTACTCCTGGAGGCATCTGGGCAATGGAGAGCAGGGCATCGAGTCCGCCAAGCTTAGCGCTCACAGGAACTCCTATTACAGGTCTTTTTGTCCTGGAAGCTACAACTCCTGGAAGTGCCGCCGATAAACCTGCAATTGTAATAAAGACCTTTGAATCGGTGTTTGAGATATAACTGTCAAGTTCCTCAGGGTTCCTGTGAGCAGAAATAACCATCACTTCATAAGTGTATTCGCTCTTCTCAAGTACGGATATCGCACGATTAGCAATAGGCCGATCGGATTCGGAACCCATAATTACTGAGATATCAACCATTTTTTAGTTTCTCCTAAGCAGTTAGGGTAGGCTTCCCTTTCCACTCAACTCATTCTGGCGTTCAATACTCATCCTGATAAGAATCTCAAAAATAGCCTTTATAGATCCCAGATCAAGATTGAGCTCGGTTGCAGTATTTAAAGCTCTATTGATTACAACCTCATTTTGCTTCTGATCATTTATCGAAGTTCCATTTATTCTTTTTGATTCAAGTACCCTTTCAGCTAGATTTATTCTTCTATCAATGAGGGCAAGAATTTCACAGTCGATTTCTTCAATTTCTTTGCGGACAGCCTCAAGTTCGCTCAAGTGAACCCCTCGTTTTGTAAAGACATTGCATCTCTGTTGTTTATAGAGGTTTCTATAATCCTGCCTTCTATCCCACAATTTTCCCAGGCAGACCTAAGTTCTTCGATCTGTTTTTCTTTGACAAGTGCAACATATGCCGGCCCCGACCCGGATAGACTTACTCCTTTCACTCCACATTCTAGGGCTCGAAAAATGCATTCAGTATCAAAGCCAAGAGAGGTGCAGTAGAGTAAACCGTTTAAAGTCATTGCTTTTTTATACTCTCCTGCGAGTGCAAGCTCATACGCCATATCCACATATGGAGCGATCAGTTTTGAGCGTTTAACGTTTGTTTGCGAACTGAATACTTTTCTATTTGGCGCAAAAATAAGTACTTTTGAGTTGTACTCTTCTCTTTTGATCAATTTCAATTCCCGGTTATCAGTGATCACAACTCCTCCGAAAAAAGATGCACATGCGTCATCGAAAGACCCTGTTATCGTTACTTTTGCTTCTCTTGCAGCTCTTACCCCAAGCTTTACAGCATCAAGAGGAGGCATTGATTCTTCAATAGCATTTAAGGTTGCCAATATAGTTGCATTGGCAGCTGCACTGCTACTCTTGAGCCCGCCTGCAAGAGGAATATTGCTGCTTGTTTTAACCGTGCCCCCAAGTTCAAGCTCGAAGTGTTCAAGCACAAGTTCAACACACCTTTCAATAAGAAAAGTATCTCCTTCAGGCATTCCTTCAATCGATCCGTGAACCTTTCGCTCGCGATCTGAAAGTTCTACCTCTGAATATGTTTTTAAGCCAGTTCCAAATGCTGCACCTTTCCAGGTCGCAAATGCTGCGATAATGGTTCCTGCCCCCGAAGCGCAGGCGTATCCTTTATGTCTCATTAACCATTCAAATGCATTGCTCTTTAATAATTTTTGCGACCTTATTCCAAGTGAAGTATAAACGGTATAGACGATTTAAATATTAAATATATAAAGAAGTGTAGTTAGTGATTTATTGTGGAAAATAAACTTAAATACGTAAATGATAAAATGAATTTACATATAGAGTACTATACATAAATGTGGAACAATATATGCATAAATAGTAATAAATATTTATGGTATTCAACATAATATAAGTCAAAAACGGGGAATCAATATAGAGACGAGGAAAGTTCAGCAGACAGGCGGATCGACTTACATAGTTTCCCTTCCAAAACAATGGGCCGAAAAAGTGGGTATTAAAACCGGCATGAGAGTTTCCCTTCAAGCCCAACCAGACGGAAAACTCCTGATAGATCCTATCCTGGAAGGGTGGGAAATCAAAACTACTAAAAGAATTGATGTAACAGGTTGTGAGATAAAAGCACTGGAGCGAGATATCATTGCTGCATATCTCCATGGATATGACAGAATCGAACTTTCCTCAGAAAGAATACTCGCCGAGCAAAAACAAACGATTCGGAAGGTTTGTTACAAACTTATAGGCCTGGAAATTATTGAAGAAAGCTCAAACTGTGTGGTTATACAGGATCTCCTTAACCCCAACGAACTTCCTATCAAAAAAGGTGTACAGAGGATGTTTCTTATTGCGGTATCCATGCAAAAGGATGCGGTAAGGGCACTCAAAGCTATTGACTACGACCTTGCACTTGATGTAAGTCAGAGAGATGATGAGGTTGATAGACTTTATCTCCTGATTTCCAAGCAATTTCGTTCCATTCTCTGCGGAGGAAGAATGCTTGATTCCGCAGAAACAAATATAGAGGGGTACCATGATTTTAGAATGGCAGCAAATCCACTGGAAAGGATAGCTGACCACGCACAGAGAATAGCGAATGTCACCTCAAAGCTGCAACACCCAGTTAGTAATAAGGTGCTGGAAAAGATTGAGGGAATCAACAATGCTTATATCGAGCTTGTGAGGCAGTCAATTGAGGCTCTCTTTGATGCGGATACTTTTCTTGCCAATCAGGTAATAGATAGTGTTGACAACATGCGTGCAGGAGTGGAGGAACTGCATGCATCTATTCTGAAATTGGAATCACATGAGATTATGATTTCACTTGGGATTGTTGTAGACAGCTTGTCCAGAATAGGAGACCTTAGCTCCAATATAGCCGAAATTGCTGTAAATACAGCAATTCGGGATAGATGATCGAAAGTCTACTTGAGAAACCAGAAATCTCCCCAATCTGGAAAAATAAAACAATAGTTTTTTTCAAGTACAATATCCCAAAAGTGATAAAAAATTAGTACATATCTAAGATCTTGAATTCGAGAGAATAAGTTTACCTTTCAATGTTCTGAAATTAAGTTAGAAGTATGCCAGAAGATACTCTCATAAAAACGATTTATATTTTTAAGGTTGAATAAATAAAAATAGGAAAAAATATAAAGGAAAGTGCAGAACATCAGTTCATATATAAACTTTGATACAAATAAAAAGAGTTCGGGAGGATTTAATGTCTTCTGGATGGAAAGCTTTTTATTAATGTTGTGAAGGAATCAGGCGATGAAAAGCAATTTATTTATATTCTGGTGCTATTTCAAAGGAGGCACTTTCTATTTTGCCGTAGAAAGAACCTGAAATTTCCTGTTCATTCCTAGATCCAACCAGAAAAGAAAAAAATATCTGCTACTTCCCCGATTCCCTTAGTAAAATAATATAAGTAACTTATATGCATGGATCAACAGATTAAAAACTTACTATAAATATCAACCCGTAAAGGAAAGCAATCCGAGAAATCCTTAGGTGTTATGCTTTTCCCAAAGGAGGGAAGCTATGAATATGTTAGAACGATTTAAGGTAAGCTTTTCAAGAATGTTCAATAAACTGTTCAAGAAAAAAGGGGCGTGCATAGGAATTTACGGCCCCCCAAACGCCGGTAAGACGACCCTTAGCAATCGTATACTTAAGGATTTGGTGGGGGGCGAAGAAACAATGGGTTCTGTTTCTCATATCGCCCATGAAACCCGGCATGCCAAGAGAAGGAACGGACTAAGTATCGAGACCAACGGGCATACAATCAGCCTTGATATCGTAGATACGCCCGGGCTTGCCACAAAAATCGATTTCCACGACTTCATGGAGCAGGGAATGAGTGATTCTGAGTCCAAGAAACGATCCAAAGAAGCAACAGAAGGGGTAATCGAAGCTGTCAAATGGCTGGATGACCTTGACGGGGTCATACTGGTTATGGATTCTACCGAAAATCCCTATACCCAGGTCAATGTAACGGTAATAGGGAATATGGAAGCCAGAAACCTCCCGCTTCTTATCGTAGCAAACAAGATAGACCTTCCTGATGCCGACCCGGCCGTCATAAAGGAAGCCTTCCCTCAGCATCCCATGGTACCAGTTTCGGCACTTGAAGGAGTGGGAATGGATTCGTTTTATGAAGCTCTGGCAAAACAATTTGGGTGATCTGCATGCAGGGAATTCAGCTTGATTTGATATCCGAGGCCAGAATATCTCAGATGGCTTCAATGGAAAAAGTCCGATACATAATCGACGAGGTACGAAAAGGTAAAATCTTGGTGCTTGAAAAGGGCCTAAACCCAATGGAGGAAGCAAAGCTTATAGAAATGACAATGTCAGCAATCCAGCCTGATATATTTTCAGGCATCGAAATGCAAAGTTATCCTGCGAATTCCGATGGTTCGTTGCTTGGGAAATTTTTCAAAAAGCAGGGCAATAAGAGACTTACGGTAATAGGGCCTGCAAATCAGCTCAAAACCCTTAAAAAAGATCGGAACCTCATCAGTGCACTTGTCTCTGCAGGTAAGTAAACGAAGTGGAAGCAATGTGTACCCAGAAGACCCAAGACGTGGAAGCTACAATCTTCCCTCCCCAGTGCCTCGGCTCCTTTGAGATGGGCAGGAATGACGTCAATGTAATCTGTACTTACGGGAAAATCGCCGTATGGTTTGGACGGAAAGTTCCTGATTATATTATTGCGCAGGTACTCCTCGGAATTTCAAAAGTCGACCAGTCTACGGTTCATGAGTTTGAAATAATCTGCAACTTCGATGAGATTACAGAGTATGAGAGTAAAGGGTACACACTCGTGTCCTATGGAAAAACAGCCGGTGGTTATCGCGTAAACTATAGTATTCCCTTTTCCAATAAAAAAGCCCTTTTCCACCTATCACAATTTATACTTGAAGAACTCCGAAAAGGAGAGGCGCGTAAGGACTTTTATTGGAACGGGAGTGACTGTGATATTCAGAGACTCTATCACGAACTTAAGAATAATATTGAGAACTGGGAACTGAAAGCTATTAATTATAAAACCGAATCGCAAACAAGCAGGTAAAAATCTGGACTGTTAGCATTGCGTAAGATAAAAAGGAAGCTTCTGGAAATTTGCTCTGAGAGCTTCACTGCAAAATAAAAGGGAGATGAGTGGGAAAAGTATTTCAGGAGCATTTTCTATCATTGACGCAATAGGTAAATAAAATTCTAATCAATTGACTATTAAGGCATTTAACTAGGTACTTAACTCAATGTTTTTTGGAGAACTCATATGAAAAAAGTTCAGGTAAACGACTGCGAAGAAGTACTATTATCAATGAGAATGATTGCAGTAAACCTCAATGAGATAATTGATACACTTGATAAAGAAGCCATAAAGGC
>JAMXLQ010000022.1 GCA_024280975.1 Methanosarcina sp. | reverse complement strand
CCGCTAAAATCTTTTTTCATTCTAAAAGTGTATAATTAATTCACAATTTCCATACATTTTGAGCTAGTCTCAGAGTTTCTTAAGCATGAGGGACATTATTCCAGGTCTTGAAGGTCTCATGCTGTCGGGAGAAAACATATTATCCATACCTGAACCCCCGAACATTTCTTCGTTGACACGCTTGTTTATTTCATCAAAAATCATCTTGTAGGCTAAGCAGTGAGGATCTACACCCTTTATCTTGCCGTCCGTGGGCACTATTGCATTGTACGGGCACCCGCCTCTGCAATATTTTATATGGGCGCATTTTCCGCATGCAGTATCCACATATTCTTTAAACTGGTGCATCTGTTTCCAGGCTTCGGATTGAGCAAGGTCTGCCATGGTCGGACGGTCATAAACATTGCCCATTACATATTCGGGCATGCCTACAAAGCGGTAACAGGGGTATATGTTTCCTTCAGGGCCGACTGCAAAAGTATCTCCCATACAGTCAACATAGGTGCAGACCGTGCCCCTGCCTGTGAAGACACATTTGCACAGGTGGTCAATGTTCATAACGTCAATCCGGCCCAGATTTTCCAGATATTTGTCAAGAAGATAAATTAGGAGTTCTCCGTATTCTTTCGGGTCAAGTGTCCATTTCTCAGGATTGCCACCTTTTAAAGAAGGCAGGCAGGGGTGAAGCTTGAGCGTCAATCCTTTCTCAAGATAAAAATTGAAAATTTCTTCCTTTTGTTTTACAGAATGCGAAGTGAAAGTGGTAATGAATCTCACATTAAGTCCGTGTTCCCTGGCAATCTCATAGCCTCTCATGGTTTTATCGTAGTATCCTTTTCCCCTCTGCAGGTCATTAAGTTCCTTTGGGCCGTCAAGGCTAGAGCCTATAGGAACTCCATATTCCGCAAAAATCTCAGCTATCTCAGGGGTCATTCTCCAGAGGTTTGTCTGTATTGCAAAAGCTATTCTCCTGGGGCTCAAACCATCAACCAAGAGCGGCAATGCTTCCCGATAAAACTCTGCTCCTGCCAGAAGAGGTTCTCCACCATGGAAAGTAAAAGTAACCGAATCTCCTCTGAAAGTTTTAAGCCATTCGACCACTTCTTTTATAGTTTCAATGCTCATTATGGGAGATTTTTCTTCGGAACTCCAGCAATAGCTGCAATTAGCAGGGCAACCAAGAGTGGGGATCAGCATTACATGAAAAGGCATGTTTAAAGCACCTTTTTTTTAAGCTTCTTTAAATTATTAGTACTTTTCTAAGTTGTTATGAGATAATGAATATCGAGGAACTCTATAATTTTTATAATAACTTGTATATTAAAAGTTGTCTTCAAATCAAATTGTGAATGAGAATTAAATTTTAAGGCAAGCTTTCAGCGTAACTTTCGGAATTCGATTCCTTCAAACCTGCACTTTGAAATTCTTCTCTCGCGGGAAGCATAGAGAAAGACTTTAAAAAGAGCATAAAGTCTGAAGTAATAAGCAAGCAGGACAGGAGAACGAAATCCGCTGATATATATGACTTTCTTATCGTCCCGGATAGAATCATCCAAGAACTTTACGATTCCGTCAAAAGTTTCCCTTTTAAGTGTACTCCCTCTTGGCAGGCGGGGTCCAAGTACCACTACATCCTCTTCCATGCCATCCGCACTTTCTGTTCCTTCTACAAAGCCGTAGTTGAAAATTGTGGGCAGGGGGGAAAAGAAAACTTTTTCGTAGCCTTTTTCTGTCCTGTTATATTTCCAGAAACTGTATTTTGGAGTCTCTATAATAATCTTCATAAGGAATAGTCCTGCTCGTAATCAGAAAATATATTTTTCAGGTCCTTATCAACCCTATTTTTTCTACTTCTCAGCCCTATCATTCCTTTTATTTTTCCAGCCTTATATTCTTCCCATTTATCGACCTATTTTTTTCATGCTTTTTAGCCTTTTCTACAACCCAAAAGAAATATATTAAAATAATTCTTGAAAAGACAAATAAAACTGAAAATAAGGCTTGTAACCTGGTAATGTCCTGATAGGCAGAGGTATCCTGAATGAGTTTTCGAAAGAGAGTGAGCTTGCGAGATACAATGAGGGGAATAGTTGAAGAACCCCTGCTTCAGATGGTTCCGAAAAGTTTTGATTATATCGGTAACGTGGCTATAATCTCGATTCCTTCGGAGCTTGCGGCTTATAAAGGGGCTATTGCCTCAAAGCTGTTTTCTATGCGAGGCAATACGCGGGCTGTGCTTAATAAAGTAAGCAAACTCGAAGGAGAGCATAGGGTTGCGGATTTTGAGCTTCTGCTTGGGGAAACCACTGAGACCATTCACAGGGAAAACGGCTATACCTATAAGCTAGATGTCAAAAAAGTCTTTTTTAACCCCCGCCTGTATTCAGAGAGAAGAAGGGTAGCCTCAAAAGTTGCGTTGGGAGAACAAATTATAATTCCTTTTGCAGGAGTGGGCCCTTTTGTGCTTCCTGCTGCAGGAAAAGGGGCAAAGGTTTATGCAATTGAGATGAATCCTGATGCATGCGCCTGCCTGCGGGAAAATATCCGGATTAACAAGCTTGAAGGTCAAGTAACCGTTATTCAGGAGGATTTTGAAAATCTTTTCCATATACTTAATTCTGCAAAAACCAGTGAAGGACTAGTAAATACGGCTTTTTCGGATCTGCCCGGATGCCTGAGTCCTGAGATAGATGAAGATGAAAGTTTTCAGGCTCCTGAAAACGAATTTGATAGAGCTATTGTGCCTACACCCTACGGCATGGACCACTTTCTTGGCGAAGTCTCAAAACTTGTCCGGAAAGGAGGGTACATTCATTTCTACACTTTCAAAGCCGAATCTCAGATTCGAGGGCTGATCGACGAGTACGAAAAAATGGGACTTGAAATAGAGTTCTACAGGCGCACCGGAAACGTTGCTCCAGGCATTAGCAGGTGGGTTTTTGATCTTATCAAAAGTTAATACCTCAAAAAGAATTTTTCATTGCCCTCTCTTATCCTGTGCTTCCTTATTAATTAGTTAACGTTTACAATAATATTGCGAAGAATTATACAGGCTGAAGAGCAGAGATCTATACTCATCTCTATGTTCTCCTCCATATTTTCTATACTTTCCTTGCAGCTATTGCTATCCAGTCCCCTCCTTTCCTGTATAACTCTCCGGAGAGACTGTTCCATGCCTGTTCAACTTTAAACCCACTCTTTTCAAGAGTTGTACTAATAGTTTCAAAAGAATAGTCGTGCAACCATAGCCTGTAAACCTTTACCGTCTCATCTTCATCCACGATAATGTATTGATTTAGCCAGGTATCATTTTCCGGATAATCGAATCCCTCTTCCAGCACAAGGTGCCTGCCCGGTCTCCAGAACCCACCTTCGGAGAGATACCACCTGTTTTTGAGCCCCTCCCGCGTGTGTAGCTCTCTTGTGGACACGTCAAAGATGAAAATTCCATTGTCTTTAAGTGCCCTGTGGATAAGGCTCAGGAGCACATCGCGTTTTTCCTCGGAAAAGGTACAGATTTCCCCATAGACTTGGAGAACGGCATCAAAATTTCCCTCATAATTGATATCGAAAAAGTCTGCACAGACATAATCAATGTTATGTCCGTCTTTTTCAGCCTGAACCCGAGCATAGTCTATAGATCTTAGGGAAAGGTCGATACCGGTCACTTTCATACCTTCGATACACAGCCTGCTGCTGTACAATCCTGGTCCGCAGCCAAGGTCAAGTATCCGGTCTCCTGTTTTCAGGAGTCCTGAAGTAATGAGATAGCGAACTGTTTTCTCGATCTCATCATTTCTTCGGCTTGCCCCATCATGGTTCTGGTCAAGGTGGGCTTTGAGAATGCTTTTTGAGATGTAGGGGTCGTCCCAAAAGCGAGGCTCACCGGGTTCGAAAAGGGGGGGTTTTAAAGGTTGAGAAAAAATAGCGGAGAGATTATAGGACATTTAAACACATTGTTTGAGATTCTGACATATAAAGTAAAGTAAGGATTTTTTATAAATATATAAATAATTTAACTGGTCTATTCCATCGAGTCGAGATTTATCTTTTTATGAGTCTATTGACTCAATACATTCATACATTTATCGTTATAATGGCTATCTTGTTGACAAATATCTTATTATAAATGCAACTTAAATGAAAAGATAAGAAAAAATAAATTTGCACTCAAGAGCAAGTTCTTCCTTTCTGTAAATTAATCCAGTGCCTGAACTTAAAATATAACAGGATCAGGTTGAAATAAGAGAACAGAGTTTGAAATAAGATTTCCCAGAAAATTTACCACCCATCAGGGGAGGTGGTGTGTGTACCAAATTCTCTTTGTAAAGAATAATCACTATAAACCGTTACATGGGACTGATACTATGGCAAACAATTTTAAAGAAAATAGAAGTAAACGAACAGGAAAATTGGGCAGAGCAAACAAGATAGGTAAGCCAGATTGGGCAGGCAAAACAGGTAAAAGTGGCAGAACAGGAGGAACAGGCGGAACAGACAGGAAAGGTACAGGTAGAACCGATGAAGCCGATGAGACAGCTTATAACCGCCTGAATAAAGCTCTCAAACCTTATGAAAAAGCCATTGAGAAAAATCCTGATGATGCAGCCGCATGGGCAGGGAAAGCCTCGGTATTTCTGAGGCATAGAATGTATAAGGAGTCCCTGAAAACCTTTGAAAAAGCACTTGAAATCGATCCTGAAAACCCTGGCTATCTCTATGAAAAGGGTTTTGTGCTCCTGCAGCTCAACAGAGATGAGACTGCCCTGCAGACTTTTGACAGGCTGCTTGAAATAAAGCCGGACAGCGATAAAGCCTGGAATCTAAGAACTTCAGTACTTTGCAAGCTCAACCAGCACAAAAGAGCCCTTGAAGCCTCTGAGAAAGCCCTTTCTGCTAATTCTAAACTCGCAGGTGCCTGGCATTCCAAAGGCTCTGTCCTTGCAGATATGGGCAATTATGAAGAAGCGATAAAAGCTTATGACGCCGCGCTTAAGCTTAACCCGAACCTTGCAAGAGCCTTGGAGGGAAAAGCCTCTGCCCTCTATAATCTGAACAGGCCTGTGGAAGCCATTATCGCGTATGATGCTGCCCTCAAAATAAATCCTGACTATGCAAAAACCTGGATCGGTAAAGGTTTTGTCCACCTCAAACTTGGCAAATCCAGAAGAGCCCTTGAAGCCTGCAGCAAAGCGATCTCAATAAAGCCTGATTCTGCCGATGCCTGGTACTGCAAAGGCATGGCCTTTTCTGATCTGAATAAAAATGAAGAAGCTCTTGGAGCCCTTGAAAGAGCTCTCAGGCTAAATCCAGATCATGTCGATGCTAAAAAAGCCAGAGCTTCCGTAAACTCCAAACTTGGAATTAACCTCGATGAGGATGAAGAAGAAAAAATGGAAGAAGAGAAACCGAAAGTGAAGAAAAGCGTATGGACAAGAAAAGAGTCAACAAATGAAACAATAAAGAAAAATCTGGGTCAAGGAAGACAGAAAAGAGAAAAGGAAAGCGAGAAGAATTTACGAACAAGGAAAGAGCAGAAAACTGGCGAGTCTAATAAAACCGCGGCGAGGAGAGATAAAAAGAGATAATTTTTCTCCTACGTCCAGTTTTGATTATATCCGAGTTGTCAGGAAGTTGGTATCTATTCCATTCAAACGGTTACAAGTTAGCCAGGTTAAAGTTCAAAGCTTAAAAATAATCTTATATCCTGTTGATATTTTGTGACGAATTATAATAGCTTCTGTCAAATTAGATGTACAATTAATTTATATGTTTACCATAGTTAGTATCAATTTACTGTGATTAGATTTTAGTTATCTAATTAATAAAGTATAAATTATTTAGCTTTTAATGAAAAATGAGCAGTGAAGCAGTGGGAATAATTTTAATATCATATAACTGAATTTCAAACCAATGTCTACTGATTAAAAAAATTCTTTTGATCGCTCTTGTGCGTTCGGAGGCAAAAGGAGTGTACTGCGTAATATGGAGAGTTTAATCAGAAAATTATATTTTTTCAAATCAGCCAAAAAATTCTGAAAAATGGATTCCTTTGAATCCAGTAAGTCTTCGTTAATTTCCTTCGGCTAACGTAAAACTTTAATCTTTCAAGATGGTACCGCCATCATCACAGTTAGCTATGAACACTCCATTATTAAGGATACCACCGGGAACATTCATTATTCTGTCCTCTATCCAGATTCTGCAATTCTCAGAAATTAAACATCCTTCCTCTTTTTGGAAAATTGAAGAGTGTTTGAAGTAGTTTAATTTTACAGTATCCAGGGTTTCCTCATATAGTCCACACTCTTTGAACTTTTTATTTATATAAACGTCGAATGTACCGTCGTCGTGGAGAATGAAATGGGTTGTCTTGTTGGTGTATTTTCTGGGCATAGGGATCACATCAATTTTAATAGGTTACTTTACACAGTTCCGTTTTTTAACTTAATGCATCGGGTTTTGGTTTTTGTGCTGTTCCATTTCGTATACATAATAATTTTCATTTTTATTAAAAACTATTATAATACTTACAACAGCAATAATCAATAATAATATAAGTTTTATCTTTCTAAATTTTAATTTTTACTCGGGATATTAAAGTAAAAATTCAGACTAGTATTCCAGTTCTCATTTTAGTGTACTTGTTCCCAAATTAGACAATATTTCTTAGCCAAATAACTTTTATCGCCTAGATCTTTTTATTAAAAAGAATATTTATAATCTTTGATTTAGTAGGATGTTGCTCACTAATTACCTTCATCCATGCTCTTACACTGAATCAAAGTATATTTCTCATATTATCTTTTTCTTAGTGTAACCAGCCTGTCAGATTTCCCATAAGTTCTCTAAATTTTCCACAAACTTTATAACTTTTTGAATACATAAATCTAGTGTCATACAGTATAAAAAATATAACCATGTTATAAAGAACTCCTCTGAGGAAATGTTTCTTAATCTCTAAATCTATTTTTGCTGAAATCCAGAGAACTTTATTTAAAAAACGAGTAAACACACAAATACATTTAAGGTGGAAGGGACAGAATAATAATAGGTGGTAATATTGGGAGACATTGTTGAACACGGTCAGTACATAAAAGTGCCTGGAAAACTGCTAGAGCCTATAGATAATGTGGCCAAAGTCAGTATGTATAAAGAAGAACAAAAAGTTTTACAGGGATTTGTGCATAACAAAGCTGAAAAAAAAGCCGATTATTATGACAAAAAGATAGCTGAAATGAAGCAAAAGTACGATATGGATTTTTCGGCTTTTCAGAATAAGATTTATTTGAGGGCAGGAGAGGTAGATCTTGAAGAATGGAATGATTTCGTACTATGGGGGAGTTACCTCAAAGCATACCGGTACTGGGCACAGTTCTGCTGAATAAAATTAAAGTGCCGGCGATTTATCATTCCTCCATACCTTGACCTAAATAGAACTTTTCTCCTTGATAGGAAAAATTAAACGTCGTTTACTGACAGTAATCGAAAAACTAATAGCCTATTCAATTGTTCTGTTTTCATGATTGCCGGAATTTATGGCTACTGCCTCTACTCAAATCGAAAGAAATAATTGCTATTATTGCATAACTTTTTCTGCTTTAAATAAAAGAAGAAATTAAAAAATGAAAATTAAGTCTGGATGCAGACTCTTTCCTTCATAAGAGAGTAACTGATAATGGGTAAATCTAGATCTAACCAAAGATTATGTGTCTTTGAGTCTGGAGTTTAAAAACATCTTCATAAAAATAGCTTTGGAAAAAGTGTATGAAAAAGAGAAACATGCGTAAATTGTTTATAAATAAAGGAATTTTTGCGCTTGCCTTCATTTTTTTGTTACTGAGTCCTGCTTCCGGCTCGGCTGCCGTATCTGAAAGCGGGGTAACGTGTCGCTTTTACGGAACATATGGAATCTCAGCCAGAATTTTTCTGACAGAAACCGGAATATCTCCTTTGTTTCTTTCCCAGGATCTTTCGTTTCACTTTACAGGAAACCGAGAAGGGAGAAACAGACACTTTGAAGAAATAAGCCCCTTCTTACTCCTGGGAGCAGGCATTCTCGCAGGTTTCAATCCCTGCCTCCTTGCAGTAATGGCGTTTCTCGCTTCAGTCACCCTTGTCCAGCAAGGTCGAAGAAAGGAAATGCTCAAAATTACCCTCGGCTTTTCGGCAGGAATCGTTACGATGTACATGCTTGCAGGAGTGGGCATACTCAGCATTGTTAATCTCCTGCCTGAAATCCAGAGTAGTTTTATTAAAATTTCAATCGTGCTCATTGCCCTGCTCGGTTTCTGGCATATTTTTGATGCATACTGGCTGAAAAAGCATGCGAAAACCACCTTCAGAACCCCTGAACCTCTGAAAAATTTTATGAGTAAAATGGATAAAAATAATCTTCTGTTATTGTCCTTCCTGTCAGGAAGTATGTTTTCCCTTGTCAAAGCTCCTTGCGTGGGAGCAATCTACCTCTCGCTCCTGAGCATCCTGGCAACAAAAACCGATGTTGTCAGAGGAATAATATATTTGGGCATTTACCATATCGGGCTTCTGCTTCCTGTGATAGCTCTCGGTCTCCTTCTCGCCTTTGGACTCAGCCCGAATAAAGTCACAGAATTCAGAGAAAGATGGAGAGTGGAAATAAGGCTGACAACAGGATTTATACTGATTTCCGTTTCCCTGCTCCTGCAGCTTGGGATAATTTAATTTCGAAAGAATCCTTGAAAAGTTCGATTAATCATGGAAGGAAAATGGAAAAAGTGGAATAAACGAAAAATCTATCCCGTAATCAGTCTTCTTGAATGTAAACATTGCGCTGCAACCGCTACACTGGTTGATCACGCCGTTTTCCGGCTTTGATCAAACTTTTCTTAAAAGTTTGCGATCAAACCTTTTGAGAAAAGGTTTGCGTTTAAGCCGTTTTAAAAAAAGGTTGTAAGCTTGTGAAACTCGGATGTCAGATCGTAGGCTCGGTATCCGGCTCTTCGGAAGGGGATGAAAGGCGTTTTTCTTCAATCATTTCCAGAAGCCTGTCCATTACTTTTTCAATTCCTTCTCCGGTAACCGTGGAAATATTAAATTCTACTTCTTTCAGCTTCTGGAATTCAGACCTGTCAGCCTTGTTCGCGACTACAAGTAGAGGAAGTTTGAAGTTTTCCCTAATTTCCGCAAGTAGGCGTTTCTGGTCTTCGATTTCGTATCCGCAGCTCTCACTGGGGTCAATCATGAACATTACAACCGCATCAAGATAATGAATCGCGGTGATTGCCTGCCTTTCGATATCATTTCTCTCGGACATGGGACGATCAAGAAGACCAGGGGTATCCATAACCTGGTAACGCACTCCATTCCGAGTAAAGTGCCCGATTGTTACTCCTTTTGTTGTAAACGGATAAGGAGCGATTTCCGGGCTTGCACCTGTAATTTTCGAGACAAAACTTGACTTTCCGACATTAGGATAGCCAGCAATCACGATTGTGGGCTCATCCTGGACATCAGGAAGTTTTCGCAAAATATTTCGGGCTTCGTTAAGGAAGAGAAGATCCTTATTGATGGACTTAATAATCGAGGCCAGCCTTCCGAAAGCCTCTTTTCGAATAGGCTCGGGGATATCAGAATTTCGAATTTTTCCAACGTAGTTCCTTGAAACCTCATGGATCTTCCTACTGGCCCAATCTACGGATGCAAGGGACATCTTGAGCTTTTCCACACCTACAAGAATATCCGTGAGTTCGTAATAGAATCTGGGTAATCGTTCAAAACTGGGGAACCGCCTGACTATATTTGCAAGATTATCTGTTAAGATGTTTGCAGCTGTCAGCAACATGGATTCATTAGCTCTGAGCCGGCTTTCTCTGCTTTCTATGGTTTTTCCGGACATAGCTCGAGCTGACCGCTTAAAAGCTTTATTGATTAATTCCTCGGAAGTGGGAACTGTATGGATTTTCTCGAAGATCATCATATTCTAACCCTTTGGGGACTCTGCTAAATTATATAAACGTTATTAGAGATGAAAAAGAATTTTAACAAAATAAATACGCAAGCAAGAGTCTCGTAGAAATTCCTGAAGGCGATTCCCTTTGAGAGAATTTATTGCTCGGTTTTGAGTTTTGTAACGACAAATCCTGGCGATAAACTCTATATTAAGTGTAAAACCAGGTAATATTCGGAGCAGAACCGGACTCTTTTTATATTTGTAACAGTAATTTGTAATAGGATTTATAATCATTAATTATGGAAAATATGCGCGTTAACTTACATTATCGACTTATGAATTATATACATCATCCTTATAAAGGTATATGAAATTAATGGTGGTAGTATGGAACTTACTCCGATTCAAAAAGACATTATTTTTGCATTAATTAATCTTCAGCGACAAAAGGACCGGGCAA
>JAMXLQ010000021.1 GCA_024280975.1 Methanosarcina sp. | reverse complement strand
TCAGGCATGACTTTCGGCATAACCAGTGGCATGAGCCTGGGCATCATAACTGGCATCATTGGCTTCATCATGGCGTCCATGCCTGGCACGTATTTGACCATTTTCATCATTGCTTGAAGCGGGGCTGGCATTGCCGCCATCATCTGAGGCATCAGTTCAACCATCATATCGGTCATATTCTCAGGCTGCATAAGAGAGATCATCCTCTCAAAAGGAACCCATGATTGCAGAGTATAGGAGGTCGAGTCAGGAATGTTGTATCCAAGACTTCTGCCTACAAGGGCTCCCAGATCCTGAGCCTGGATATTAAGGTTGTTTTCCTGTGCTGATACGCGGAATTGGAAAATACAGCACGGACAAAGTGCTGCAACGATGTCAGCTTTAACATCAAGGGCTTCCTGAAGTCTTGTATTTCCCAGTTTGTATGCAACAGGTGGCTCGGCTATAAGGCTTACAACCGAACCACAGCAGTGAGCTTTTTCCCGGTTGTATTCAAGTTCCCTGAATTTTATTCCGGGTATAGCTTTGAGCAATTCTCTGGGCGGCTCGTACACTTTGCCTCCTGCCCTGCCAATGTGACAAGAATCGTGCCAGGTTACCACTTTATCCAGAGGCTGTTTAAACTTCGGCTTCAGGACATCGAGACGGTCCGCGAGCACTTCGGAGTAGTGTTTTGTCTCAAGCCCGTATTCGATTCCCAGCTTTTTCGCCCACTGGGGATAAATCGTATGCCACATTAGCCAGCAGGCAGGGCAGGAAGTGATTACGGTTTTTACGCCCTTCTTTTTCATGTTTGAGACATTCATTCTCATTATTTTTTCAAAAACGTCCCATTTTCCGGCGACAAGCATAGGAATTCCGCAGCAGGCTTCCTTGTCAAAGAGACCTGTAAATTCTACTCCTGCATCATCAAGCATGCGGACAGCCCCTATGGCTACGTCGTTTTCAACAAAGGAAGCCGTACAGCCCGCAAAGTAGGCATATTCGGCTTCATCCTTCATCTTTGCCCTGATATCATCCGGAATCCACTTGTCGCGGTCTTTTCTGTAGTTTGCCCAGATGTTCCTCTCTTTAAGGAGGCTTGCAGCCATAATCTCAAAGGGAGGGAAGGTCATCTTCTTTTCTTCTCCAACCAGCTTTTGGCGCATAGTCATCCAGGCATGTTCGATAGGCATATCCAGTTCACAGCGGGAGTCACACATCTGGCAGGTGGTGCAGCTGAGGAAAGTATTTGTCTGTCTCTGGTCAAGTTTTTCCCGGCCTGCCAGATACTCCTTGATGAAAAACCATTTTCCACGAGGTGACTGAGACTCCCAACCCCTGCCGTAATACTGGTCGCACTCGCTCACACAGTACCCGCACTGGGAGCAGGAATAAGCAAGTTCTGCCACTTCTGCCGGGATTTCCTTCTCATTTTTGAAAGAAACCTTCCCAATTCCGGACATGTTTCCGGCTATCCTACCAAAAGATTCGAAAGTAGAGCCCATTGATACGGCAGTGTTCAGGAGTCCTTTTCCCTCCAGGGTTTCAGGATTCATGATCCCGTTGGGGTCGATTTCTTTTCTCAAGGCCTCGATTTCAGCAAGTCTTTCTCCAAAGACACTTTTTCTTTTTGAAGCGAAGAAAAGTCCTGAGGAGTAAGCCCTTCCACCGTTTTCTTCTGCAATTTTCAAAATACTCAGGGAAAGAGCAAAGGCTGTATTAAAGAGCAAGGAGCGCTCCGAATGGCGCATGAAACAGAGGAGAACTACATACCCGTCGCTTATAACCATGCCTTCGGTAAGCACAGGCAATTTGATTTTCTTCTCAATTTCTTCAAAAGCCCTGTCCATTTTCTCAAGTGGCACTAGGATTTCCGCAGGAATAAACGAAGGGCCCAGTCTCTTTACTTTCATGGACTTGAACCATTCATCGGTCTCATGTTTTGCAATTTCTTCAGGAAGGATTGTCCCGTCTGAACTTTCTATTGCTTCTTTCAGGCCAGAGACATCCCTTGAGGCAGGGTACATGAAAGTTGAAACGTAAGAGACTGGCAACGCTGGTCTGTCTTTATCCACGACCTCTCCATAGTGGAGTTTCCTGGGAGCTTTATTCTTCATATCTGCCCATTCGGGATTCAGGAAAGAGATTGACCAGAGAGGAATATTCTTTTGCCTGATGCTTTCGACCGCTTTTTTCAGGGCTGAAGCACTGGGGAAACTGGCAGAAACGGCTTTTCTCTCTTCGAACTTCTGAACTTTCAGGGTTATCTCGGTGATAATGCCTGTAGTTCCCATTGTTCCGATCAATTTTTTCAGTTCAGAGCCTGAAAACTCTCGGATTTCTCCTGTAGGAAGAACAACCCTGGCTTTTTCCGCGCTCTCGTAGCCCCAGCCAAACTCATAACTTCCATAACCGGCTCCACTTTGGGCCAGCCACCCTCCAACTGTTGAAGAGGGAGCGCTTGAAGGAAGTGCTCTTACTGAGAGCCCATTTTCTTTGAGTTTCCTCTCCAGTTTTTCCCAGATTATTCCGCTCTGCACAACCGCTTTCTGCTTTTCGGGATCGATACTTATGATATTATTCAATGATGTGATATCGGCAACTATTCCTCCCTTTGTCGGGATTACTCCTCCATACCCTGAAGAGGCTCCTGCGCGGGGTACAACCGGAATCTTATGCCTGTTTGCAAATTTAAGGAGCTTTACTGCGTCTTCCTCGGTCCCAATTTTTACGACAGCTGCAGGGTCGGTATTCCCAATTACCTTTTTAACAAGTGAGGGTAAGGCTCCTATATCATGATTGTAATAGTGACGTTCCCGTTTGTCAAGATTGACATATTCCCCAAAGAGTTCGGAGATTTCTTTTTTCTGGATTTCTGAAAGTTCAGCTATACGGCTTGTCATGTTTTTTTCTCCTTTTTCTCTCTTAATTTAGCTAATTTGTAGACACTTTCCAGTATGCACATCTTGTCATGCTAAAGTCAAATCCCGGAAGTGTTTTCCGGCTCCCCTGTATTTTACTATATATGTGATGAATTATAATATTTATTGTGTTGGATCAGGGATATTTCGTTTTTCTGTCTAAGTAAATAAGCAGTAGAAATGAGTAAACAATAAAAATTCAGAATCGTAGGGCATCTTTAGGACAGGCACTTACACAGCGCCCACATTTTATACAATCCTGTTTTGCATCGTTCTGAGTGATTTTGAGCTGCATGGGACAGACTTTTTCACATTTCTTGCAGCTAATGCATTTTTCCTTTTCGAGTTTAAGAGGATACTTTTTACCACCAAGTAGGCGTTGAGCTGTGCCCATTGGACAGAAGGAACACCAGGTTCTTGGGCTCAGGTAACTGCCCAGAAGGGTTGCGATTGCAGTTGTCACCAGACACATAATCACAAATACCATGCCGATTTTCTCAAAGGTATTAAGGCTCCCTATAGTGCTTGCTATTCTGTACCCCATAAAGCCCATTAGCATGAGAAAGATCGGTACGCGAATCCACAGGCTTCTCAAGGTGGCAGTTATCTTCTTTTTCCTTGAGATTTTGCTGACCCAGAAATCAACAAAGCTTCCCCTGGGGCAGAGATTTCCGCAGAACCATCGACCTCTGAAAGGGCTAATCAAGAATATTGCGGCAAAAACCAGCAACATGAAGTAACCGAGTACTGGATACCAGAGCCCTCCTATGGAAACGACAAGGACTATAACTCCCAGGTAAGGTGTTATTTTAAGCAAAGCGAATCAACCTCCGTTTTCCCATTTTTCAAGTTCCTGTCCAAGCCGGTCAGCCCAGGAATTCACCACACTCATTATAATATTTTTTACCTTAGTCCTTGAGTTGACCTTATACTTGAAGACATAGCCTCCTCCGTCCAGGTTCTGCTGCGATCTCTGAAGAATTTCCTTTTCATGAAGTTTTTTGACGGAACGCTGGACTGTAGAAATATCAAGCTTCAGGACTTTAGAAAGAGAATCAGTGTCAACCCACTGCTCTTTTTCATTCAAAAAATACTTCATAACCTTAAGGTCAGCCTTTGTGAGATTAAGGGCACACTTGATCACATCTTCGATTTTGAACTCTTTACAGGCAAAGTCTATCATTCCAATCCCTCTAAAGCACTACAGTACTGTAATATTCTTGCCGTAGTATATATAGGATGCCAAGTACTGTACTCTCCGGTCAAAAATAGGAAGTACTTCGTTTTTAACAATGTTCTCTATCCTTACCTGCATGCACAAAACTAAAAGTATTCAGAACGGAAAATGCAAGATCAAGCGCAAGTAAAGATTCTTTTCATATCTTTAAAAAAGGAGAATATCCATCTAATGATTTTTATCTGTAATCCATTATACCGTCAACAATATGGTAATGTTTTTATACTTCTTCTCTAATTTGCAATCGCGGTTTAGTTAGTAGCATTAAATTCTAAGGCTTTCTTTTTCACAGGAAAACCCCTCATTTATGCATTCAGCTCATTAAAATCCACAAATACTCTATAAAAATCCGGCAGGTTTCTCCTTTTCTCCTGCCGAATTTATACACCCAGTTCTAGATTGTTCTGATCCTGAGAAGCTCTTTCCAGCTTCTTTTTCTTGTATTATTATTTCCCTTTAACCCGATATCACTTTTCAAGTCTTTCTTATTTTAAACTATATTGTTTTTTAAATTATATTCTTTTGAGTCCTATTCGTTTTGAATTACATTCCAAAGGCAGTCTGTGTAATTGTGTTTTCGATTTCGTTTCTCAGTTCCTCTGGAATTCCCCTTATTCCTACATCAAGGAATCCGCGCACGATCATACCTACAGCTTCATCTTCGGTAAGCCCTCTAGCCATCAGGTATTCTACCTGATCTTTAGCGATCTTTCCCACGGCAGCCTCGTGAGTAAGTTCCACATCATCCACATTTGCTTCAAGAATAGGGATTGCAAGCTGGCTTCCTTTGTCGGTGAGGACAAGCCCTTTACATTCAAGATGTCCTTTAGCTTCCTTTGCATTACCTATCATTTCCCCTCTTGCAACTATTCTTCCGCCTATCGTAATAGTCCTCGAAATAAGTTCAGCCTTCGTGCCAGGTGCATTGAAAATTGCTCTGCTTCCAAGATCCAGTTCAGAGCCTGAATGGGCAATAGCTATAGTATTTAGCCTGGTTACTGCTCCTTTTCCTTCAAGTTTAACGGTAGGGTAAGTCTGAACGGAACGGACGGGTTTCAGGCAGATATAGTTGCTTACGTAGGTTCCTCCTTCTTCCACTTTGATTACTGTCCTGGGCCTAACCCCTATCTGCTCGGCCCAGTTGTGTATCATTGTAAAATTAAGGGTAGCTCCTTTTTTTACGTACATCTCAGAAATTCCCAAGTGCAGCCCTTCTTCCACTCCTCTTTTGGAGGTACAGCCTGTGATAATGTCAAGACTGGCGCCTTCTTCTACAATTATAATATTATGTACGGTCTGGAAGGCTTTGTCACTGCCAAGCATAAGGCAAGTCTGGACAGGCATTGAAGATTTCTTGCCAGCAGGCACCCTGACAAAGTATCCGTCCGCATTTTCAAGGTAAGTTTTCGCCGTATATTTGTCGGTGTCGACAGCTACAAGCTTCCAAGAATATTCTTTGAGCCATTCATATTTTTCCAGGGCTTTCTGGGTGGACATGAGCTCTACATTTTTATCTTTCAGGGAAGAATGCGAAACTGCGTTATCAAACACCAGCAGACTGCCTGATCGACCTTCTTCGCTAGGCACTACTCCTACTTGAAGCAGGGTTCTTTTGCTTTCCTCATCAAGGGTCTGGAGGTCTTCGATAGGCTTGCTAATCCTGGAACCTTCCTCAAATTTTTCCAGCTCAAAATCCTCTCCGAAGGCTGCCTTTTTCTCGACTGCGCTTTCAGCCCGCTTTTTCAGGTTCATTTCATCAGTCTGCATTTTATACACTCCTCATACCCTCTGTTCTTTATCTCTTCTAGCATTTTCAAAGGATTTCC
>JAMXLQ010000020.1 GCA_024280975.1 Methanosarcina sp. | reverse complement strand
GCCTTTGTTCACGACGTTTCTTATCACGCCACCAAGCAGGTTCTTTTGGTCTTTTTTCCTGGCTGTGTCTATATTTCTATTGTCCACAAGTTCGATATTTTCAGGCCTTATTCCCCAGCTAACTTTATCTCCTGTCATCCGTTTAATGTAGGGGGCTGTAATCTCTGTGCCCAGGGACCAGAGGAAGGTACACTCATGTCCGTGCCCTTCTACTATGGCGTCGTCAAAGAGGTTTAAGAAACCTACCAGTTCTGCCACATAACGGGTTTTTGGGTGATAGAATATGCTCTCAGGCGAGCCAAATTGCTGTACCCTACCACTATCAATGACCACCATTTTGTCTGCCATGGTAAAAGCTTCGACAGGATCATGAGTGATAAAAATCACTGGGATCCCGAGTTTTTTCTGAATTATCCTCAATTCTTTTCTTAATTTCATACGGACTACAGTATCAAGGGCTGAAAAAGGTTCATCAAGGAGCAGAATTTCCGGATTGGGAGCAAGAGCTCGAGCAAGAGCTACTTTTTGTTTCTGGCCCCCAGAGAGTTCATCGGGATACGCAAACTCAAGTTCCTCGATTCCTACAAGGCCAAGCATAGCGGAAACTCTCTCTGTTTTTTCCGCAGAATTCATACCTTTGAGCCCAAACTCAATATTTTGCCGAACGTTCATATGCGGAAAAAGGGCATTCTCCTGGAACATGTACCCGATTTTTCTTTTTTGGGGAGGTATATTTACCTTCGTCTTGCTGTCGAAATACAGAATATTGTTTATCTTTATAGTTCCTCTATCAGGTGTTTCAAGCCCTGCAATGCAGCGGAGAGCTGTGGTTTTTCCTGAACCTGAGCAGCCAAACAGAACAACAAAATCGGAATCGACATCAAAGCTACAGTGCATTGAAAAGCTGGGTTTCTCACCTTTCTTTTTTATATGCTTCCTTCGATAGAATTCCTTTTCAATGTCAACTTCAACAGTCATTCCTTACTCTCACCTCAACTTTTTCATCTTTCTCCCAGTTTACTGGTAGCTGCGATAGTTATGAGGGACATGACAACCAGAACAATCACGAGCAGGTTCGCAAGTCCGTCATTTCCTGCCTGATATGCCCCGTAAATCGAAAGAGGCATAGTACTGGTTTTTCCTGGAATATTTCCTGCGACCATCATGGTCGCTCCAAATTCTCCGACAGCCCTTGCAAAACTCAGAACGCAACCTGCAATAATTCCTTTTTTTGCAAGGGGAAGGGTTATGTAAAGTGCGGTTTCAAGCTCGTTTCTCCCAAGTACGCAGGCAGCTTCCTCAACATTTCGGTCAACTGCGCCGATAGCTGAAGTAGCGGGCTTTACCATCATAGGTAAAGATACGACAAAGGCTGCAATAACAGCAGCTTGCCAGGTAAAGAGTATTCCAGTTCCGGTAATTTTAGTAAAGATGCTCCCAAATATCCCATTCTTCCCAAGTAAAAAAACTAGAATATATCCAGTTACGGTTGGGGGCAGAACCAGTGGAAGGGTCACAAGGACTTCAGCCAGCCATTTCCCAGTAAACTCTCTCTTTGCCAGAATATAGGCAATAAAAATGCCCAGAATCGTAACAAAGATGGTTGAAATTGAAGCAATCTTGAGAGTAAGTATAAGTGGAATCATGACCGATTGAAGCGTTTCCATCAAATTCCTTCTCGTGTTTTAGGCTCTGTTTTAGTTAAATCCTATATTTTTACCTTTTCCTGGCTTCTTCAGTTTGTTTTTAAGTATATAATTTCATTTTTTATCCGCACTCTGTTCTTTTCCCATTCATTGCATTTCTTCCACGCACTCTTCTTTGCTTCTCTTTCCGGTATATGCTGCCGGTTTCTACCTGTACCGGTGCGGTGAAAGTATCAGTAGCTTCTAGAATCGCGTTGGTAATTCTGTCCAGCAGTTCCATAGCTCCTCTATATCCTACAGTAAGGATGCGTTGTGCACCAACTCTGTCATGTATTGGCAGGCCGACCCTTACAAGAGGAATATCCCGAGCTTTTGCAATGTATCTCCCGTTGGAATTTCCAATCAGGATTTCTGGATTACAGTTACTGACTGCATCGTTAAGAGTGTCAAAATCAATTCCGTTCAGCACCATAGGTTCGAGTTCCGGGTTTATTTTCTCAACTATTTGTCTGACCTTCGCTTCAAAATCCCGGCTTTTACTTCCAGTCGCTATCAGCACTGGATTCATTCCGAGTTCCAGCATGAAGGTTGTGAGGCTAAATACAAGATCAGGATCCCCATAGACCGCGGCTTTTACACCATAGAGGTACTTGTGCACGTCAACCATAGCATCAAGGAGCCTACCTCTTTCTTTCTGATATTTCTCAGGAATCGGACAGCCAAGAATCTTGACCAGTCCAATGAAGAAACTATCAGTGTTTGAAAGCCCTATTGGAATTGGAACATTGTATCTGGGTACGTCGTGTAATTCTTCCAGATATTTAACTGCTAAATTCTTACTAACTATACCCAGGCCCAGGCTTGCCAGACTATTTGGCATATCAGCAATCTCGGAAAGTGGGGTACCACCCGGCGCAATTTTCGGGAGATTTTCTCTAAGTGGGGCATCGAAGGTTTCGGAAATATCAGGCAGGAAAATGTAATCTCTAGCTATAACCTCAAAAATCTCTTTGAGTTCACGTACATCAGCAGGGGAGAGGCTTTCAACGGGGATGACGTTAAGCTTTCCATTCGGGATTTTTACGGCTTTTTCTTCTTCAAATTTTTCCGTAAATTTCCTGACAACTGCGTCTAGGGCTTTTATATATCCACTTACATGGCTTTCCCCATAACTAGGAGTGGAAACCGGAATGATTATAATATCTCTCTCAGGATCGTCTCCGATCCCTTCCTCTTCTTTGAATTCCCGAATAATCGCAGGCACATCGTCTCCAATTGTTTCGGCAAGGCAGGTAGTAGCGACTCCGATTACCTTTGGATTGTATCTGTTGATAACGTTTCTTAGCCCTTTTTTCAGGCTCTCCCGGCCTCCATAAACTGCTCCTTTTTCGCTGAGGGAGCTTGATGCGATATCTACAGGTTCCCTGAAATGATGGGCAAGCTGCAAGCGCATGTAGGTGCTGCAGCCCTGAGAACCGTGATAGAGAACCATAGTATTCTCAATTCCCTTGAAAGCAAGGGCACTTCCCATGGGCTGGCACATAACACAGGGGTTCACAGTTGCATAGCTTCTTTTCGTCATCTCAATGCCTCCTCATACCTGACTCTCAACCGCAGTATCTGATTTCTGGTGCAAAAATTCAGGTTTCAGGAGTATACCTTTACGTTCCGTTGCGTAATTTTCTCCGGAAATCCTTTCTTCTACTGCCGCTTTCTCCATTCTGCCCGATTTCTTTTCTAATTCCACTGCTTCGGGTATCAGGATCCGCTGCCTGACAGCGTTCCAGACAGGGCTGCTGACGGAAGCATCCACTTCCCGCGCAAAGTTTACAAAGCCGTCAAACCCTTCGAACTCCACTACCCTGTCGTGGTTGAAGTCACAGAAAGCAATGCCAAGCTTGTATGCAATAAACCTCTCCTTTACGCCTGCAACCATCAGGTCGGCTTTCTGTTTTACGAGCAGTTCGGCAAGTTCGAGGGGGTTTGCATCGTCAACAATAACTGTGCCATCCCTTACCGAATAACTGATCTGCTCGTAATCCTCTTTTTTCCCGGTTTGGGTTCCGATAATAACTACTTCCATACCAAGTTCAGCAAAGCCCTTGATAAGCGTGAGAGCTTTTGCAGGTCCACCCATGTAGATGGCGGCCTTCTTTCCTTTGACCCTTTCCCGAATCCTGGAAATTTCGGGCATTATACGGTTTATTTCAGTTTCCAGGATCTGTTCTGCCTGTTTTTTCATCTTCTCAGAGCCAAAGTAATCTGCAGTTCTCCTCAGAGCTAAGGAGATATCTTCAATTCCGAAGAAACTTGCGTTTAAATACGGAATTCCATATTCTTTCTGCATCCATTTTGCAAGATAAGTCATGGATCCGCTGCATTGAACAAGGTTAAGGTCAGCTTCTGCTGCTCTTGATATGGCTTTTGCAGTTGAGTCTCCTGTCATTGAGACTATGACCTCGATTCCCATTTGCTCGAAAAGAGGTTTTACGAGCCAGACATCTCCAGCCACGTTGAAATCCCCTAAAATGTTAATCTTCGGTTTTATGGTTTCAGAGGGCCTGGGGGCTTTTTTCGCAGTTGGATTTTCCGGAGGTTTTTTAATCAGCTTTTTTAAGGCATCACAGGCAGCCTTGTATCCGTCGGATTTGTTGCCTTTGAAACCTTCGGATTTTACAGGGATTACAGGAATGTTGTGCTTCTGACTTGCAGTTTTGCATACGGATTCCAGGTCATCTCCTATAATTCCGACTATGCATGTGGAATATACAAAAATAACAGGAGGGTGATAGAGCCCGACCAGTTCGTCGATTGCATTTGAGAGTTTTTTCTCTCCTCCGAAGACTACATCGAGCTCCTTCATATCCGTGCTGAAACTAGTGCGGTTCGTTTCGATACTGCTGGATTTTGCACCTCTTATATCCCAGGTAT
>JAMXLQ010000019.1 GCA_024280975.1 Methanosarcina sp. | reverse complement strand
TTGATATGAGATGGCCTATGAGAAGATCATTTTCAGGCCCTGCACGCTGGGATCCTTTTGAAGAAATCAGAAGGACGCAGGAGCGCTTAAACCAGCTGTTTGAAGACTTTATACCAATGGAAGAGTGGGGAGGCGGAAAGGTCTACACTCCTGCCATTGATATTAAGGAACAAGAAGATAAGCTTGTAGTCACTACCGACTTGCCTGGTATTAATAAAGAAGATGTTCAAATTAACCTTAAGGAAGATATGCTTGAGATCAGTGCAAAGACCGGGAAGGAAAAAGAGACTGAAGAAGAAGGATACCTACGCCGGGAGAGAGCATATACTCAATTTTATAGGGCAGTCCGCTTGCCTGCGAGCGTTAAGGAAGAAGGGAGCACTGCAAAAATGGAAAACGGTGTTCTGACAATAACGCTTCCGAAAATGCAACTGGAAGAGCCGGCAAAGAAAATAGCTATTGAGTAAACTTTTTGGAGCGGAAAGATAACCTTGAATTTAATTTCAGACTGCGAAAAAAACGCAGCCTGTATTTTTTGAATTTTTCCTGTTGATTTTTCCGACTCAGTACAAAGAGATTTTCAATCCGATTCTCAATTTTCATAATTTCGTTTTGACATGTCCTTACTATAATACTCGGAATCAGAGCATGGTTCCACATGAATTGAAAAGTGGCCATTGTTGCCACAGATCTCCCTTAACCTATTTTCTATCTGCGTTGAGATTTCATGTGCATCCACTATATTCAAATCCCGGTCAACCTCAATATGGACATCTGCAGCCATGGCATTCCCTATTTTTCGGGTCTTTAGCTCATGGAAGCCTAAAACACCTTCAGTAGAATTCAGAACTCGTTCGATGTTTCTGTAAGTTTCCGAATCGAGTGAAGCTTCCAGCAGTTCATTCAGGTTTTTGTAGGAGATATCAAACGCCACTTTAAAGATAAGGAAACTTATTGCAACTGCAGTTAAAGGGTCAAGTACTACCCACTTACCTCCAAGAAAGATCGCACCTCCTATCCCTAGCATGGTTCCTAGAGAGGAGAAGGCGTCCGAACGGTGATCCCAGGCGTTTGCAATTACCGCATCACTCTTAATTTCTCGACCACACACTATGGTGTAACGATACAGCCACTCTTTTGACACAATTGAAATAATCGCTACAACAAGAGTAATTTTGCTTGGTTCTGGGAGTCCTTCCCCATTATAATAAGTAATAATTTTCTGAAGGCCACCCCAGAAAATTCCAAAAGCAGCTACTAGAAGCACAAGCCCTGTAAACGCTGCAGCTAAAGTTTCAATTTTCCCGTGTCCGTAATTATGTGTACTGTCTCTTGGTTTTTTTGCAACTCTTAACCCCACAATCACCGCAATATCGGTTATTAAATCGGACAGTGAATGAGCCGCATCAGCAACCATCGCCGTACTATTACCTAGGATCCCAGCCGCAAACTTGACACTCGTCAATAAAAAATTTAAAAGCATCGAGACTTTTGTTACATGAGCCGCCCGAGAGTATCGTGTGTCTTCATTCTCTTCATAACTAAAAAGAGTCTCTTTATTTGTATCTCCAGTACCTTCCATAATTTCTCATATCAGCTTGATTATTTGAATAGATTTGAGATATTATATTTCGATATATATTATTATACAATTAGACCGGAGCATAGAAATTCGTGGTCAATAGATATAAGATTATCTTTCGTTGGTTGAGGAGTTTATATGGCTATGTACTGCTTTTTACAGATTAATTTGACACCAATATCAAGAACTAATTATAAAAATAGTGATATTTTTCTCATAAACTGATAATGTTCTAAGAGTCTCCGTAAACATTAACATCTTTCACAAATAATGTATGAAAAAATATATGGAAATCTCTTCTCTTGATTCCTCTATTAATCTACTTGCTGATCTGATGATCTGTTTTCATATTACTCTTTATACCTTTCCCGCTTTGCTGAAAAATACCTCCAGCAGACATTTAGCAGTAGTGTGGAAAAATATATTTTATTTCCTTGGGTTTTTTCTCTTCCTTTCCTTTGATTTCATCAGGAAACTCTTCACTTTTCAAGGCTTCATCCTGTGCAATTTCAGGATGTTGCTTTAGAAATTCCATTGAATATTCAGTAGTTTCCTTTGCTGACAATTGAAACATCTCGTCAATCTCTTCTCTGTTAAATTGCCCATGGTGAAGAAGAAGCTGAGTTATTTTTTGCCTGGTGGCTTGAGGCTCGTTCTCAAAGTCCAGGGAGTAATATAGCTTGCTTATGATAACTCTTAGACTCCAGGTTCGGCTCCGTTTGTTGTCTTTTAACTCAAAAGGGCTTTTATCCTTTATTTTTTCTATAATTTCGTTCAGGTCATATTGGCTCACATTTAACACCCCTCTGAAGTTTGATTTGCAAGCAAATAAAAGCTCTTAAATCTGCTCGAAGAGAAAAACGATTTATGTAAAATTGAATAAATCTAAACTAAAGTAAGTTGGAAAATCAAATAAATTGAAGGTAAATAATATGAACAGGAAGTAGACTGAAAATGAAGTAAACTAAAAAATAAGATAATCTCGAAAAATAGATTAAAAGCGCGGCATCAGGAAATTATTCTCATCATCTTTTGCTCAGTTGGGGTAACTCTCATCATCGCCGCAAGATCAAGTATATCGGTGGTCTTATTTATGGTTACTGCCTTTACTGCTGCAAATTATTAATTTATTGAATTGCTCCGTTATCTAACAGAACAAATTCAGTTGCTTTATTTATTGATTTTAAAGGTTTTTGAGGAAAACACTTGAAATTCGAAGCCATAGCCGTTGAGAATATTCCCCTTATACATGCTGGGGATGACCTGCCATCGATTATTTGTGAGAATATCGAACTTCAGGACAGAGATATTGTTATTGTTGCCTCGACCATTGTTGCTAAAGCTGAAGGTGAGATTTTCAGGCTTGAGGATATCACTCCAGAGAAGATGGCACTTGAGATCGCAGCTCGGAATGGAAAAGATGCAAGGTTTATCCAGGCTGTGCTTTCCCGGAGCAAGGAAGTTCTTGTGGAAAAGCCTTTTATGCTTGTGACAACTCTTGCAGGGCATACCTGTGTAAACGCAGGAATTGATGAGTCAAATATTGAAAATGGATTTTTGATTTACTCTCCGGAAAACCCAAATGCTAGTGCCTCAAGTCTCGGACAGGAACTCGAAAAGCTTAGCGGAAAAAAAGTAAGTGTGATTGTCACAGATACAAATGGCAGAGCGTTTAAAATCGGGCAGACTGGTGCTGCCATAGGGGTTTACAAGATAAAACCTATAAAGCGCTGGATCGGGGAAAAAGATCTTTTTGGAAAAATCCTTGAGATTACAGAGGAAGCCGTTGTTGATGAGCTTGCAGGTGCCGCAAACCTTTTGATGGGAGAAGGTGGAGGAGGCACTCCTGTAATTGTAATTCGCGGACTTGATCATTATTGTGAAGAAAATACCTTTATAAAGGAAATATACCGTTCCGACGAACAGGATATCATTAAAAAGGGACTTCGTTGCCTGCAAAAAAAAGAATTAAATCTAAAGAATAAACGGTTTCAAAGCTAAATATTAATTTTAAGATATCAAGGATTCCTATTTTTAGAAATTTTGCTAGTATCGGATGTTTGTGATTCCTTCCTGAAAAACAATTCACTGCAACTTAAAATTGAACTCAATATTATTAAGATCGGATCATTGTTAGAACCATTTTAAACCTTTCAAGAGCATGGAGCGAATGAGGTTCATTAGCAGGCATTATAATCATGTCTCCTTTCTCCAAATAATTTTTCTTTCCGGAAATAACAATTTCTGCCCTTCCATCCATCACCTGAACCATGGCATCGAAGGGAGCAGTATGCTCGCTCAATCCTTCTCCTTTGTCAAAAGCAAATATCGTCACAGTTCCGGTAGTCTTACGAATAATTTCTTTGCTTACAACGGCTCCTTCCTGGTATTCAATCAAATCTTCTACCCTTAATGTCCTAGCTTTTAATTCTTCAGACATTACTTCACCTCTTACTTTATACTAAGCAGTTAATATCATTTATCCAGTCACCTGACGAAGCTTTGCAGGAATGAGATATAGCCACGCCCTAACTCATGTTACTTGTTATCTTTTCTGGATAAAGTATTTTCAGAATATATTTTACGGCTTCATTTTGCAAGAACCATTTATTTAATTAGATTACTCAATTTTCCCCCGAATGTAATTTTTAGTTCCTTTTCGAAAGTGTCCTTCTGAACGATGAAAGTATTTTTTTCCTCCGCAAACCACTGAATGAGATTGTTAAACCTATAAGTTCAGTTTTCACCTGAAGTTCCATGTTTTAGTTCAAAAGGTATATGTTCTACTTCCACACCCGCATCCCTGAAAAATTTAATTGAATCAGTATCTGGATAGATACTTGCGTATACGACTCTTTTGATGTTTGAGTTGATAATCATTTTCGTGCAAAGAATACAGGGCTGGTGTGTGCAGTAGAGAGTTGCTCCTGCTATGCTTACCCCGTGAATTGCGGCCTGGATAATTGCGTTTTGTTCCGCATGTACTGCTCTGCATTTTTCGTGTCTTGTACCTGATGGGATTTTCTCCATCTCCCTGATACATCCGATTTCAAGACAGTGTTCCATGCCGCTTGGTGCCCCATTATATCCAGTTGAGAGAATTCGCTTATCTTTGACAATTACAGCTCCTACATTGTTTCGGAGGCATGTGGCCCTTTTGCCTACTACGAAGGCAATTTCTAGGAAGTATTCATCAAGGGAAGGTCTTTCTGTCATAATTTCTAATGAACAGTAACTGGTATATATAGCTGTGACGTTAGAGTTCGTATCGTTTTCAAGAGTTAATTTTAAGTGTAATGAATTAACGCTGTATAGATAAAAATTGCTAGAGGAAGAATTAATATAATCTGTGTGAATAGAGAGTTAAAACAAATTAACTCTTCATAAATTATCTTATCTATATAATTAAAACATTTAGAACATTATCCCCATGCCGAACCCGAGTAATAAAGTTTTCAAGATTCCTAAAAAATCTGATTATAAACCTCGCGTTCTGAATTACACATCAGGATTATATCTGGATGTAATGAGCTGTTCGGATAAGTTCAATAAAATAATATATTCACGCATCCGGAGTATTAAATTATGGCAACAGGTTTGGCCGAAATTTTAGATAATTTCGTGAAAAGTCACAATGATCGCCAATTGCTGGCACTCCCCCTTGCGATACTTGCAGTTGCTTTAATAATACTGCTAGTTTCCTTTGTGAGAACAGGATCGCCGGTAAACCTGGGAATGGATTTCCAGGGCGGTACTCAGATTTCGATAGAAACGACTGATTCTCCTGCTGTACTTGAAAAAATGTATTCTTCTTACCCCATCTCTGATGCCCGACAAAGCGGAAGCAGGGTTATCATGGATTTCGGAGTTATGGATAGTAATAAGCAAGATCAACTTGAAAAAGATATTATGAGTCGCTATTCAAATGTGCAGATTCAGCAGGTTGGACCAACTTACGGCAAGACTCTGCAGGTACAAGCTATAGAGGCCCTTGTTATTTCTTTTATAGGGATGGCAATTGTGGTATTTCTGCTCTTCCGGACTTTTGTCCCTTCCTTTGCAGTGATACTCTCTGCTTTTTCGGACATCATAATTGCTGCTGCTTTTATGAAGGTTGCAGGGATCGAACTTTCCCTAGGAACACTTGCGGCTCTACTTATGCTTATCGGTTTTTCTGTAGATAGTGACATTCTACTTACTAATAAAGTACTTAAGCGTCGGGGCACGGTAGAAGATAAGGTTTCGAAGGCTATACATACAGGTATTACCATGACCTCCACAGCTCTTGCAGCGCTCGCGTCAATGTATATAGTCTCAAATTTCTCCTATCTGTTCATGTCATCATTCACACAGATTACTCTTCTGTCGCAGATTTCAATCGTTTTGATTGCGGGACTTATTGCAGATATGATGAATACTTGGCTTCTGAATACGGGAATCTTACGATGGTATGTAATGAAACCCGAATTCAGAGGGAGGTATAACAGATGAGCGATAAAAAAAGCCTTCTTAAAAATCCAAGAGTCATTATCTTCATTGTCCTTCTTCTTGGTTCTATAGTAGCTATCCATCCAGGCTATACTCCTGGAAAGGGGGTAACTACTAATCTTAATTTTGGACTTGAGTTGGAAGGAGGGTCCTGGTTACAAATAAAACTGGTTGGGACACTTGCTCAGATAGATGCAGACTCTGGAAAATTAGTCAGCGGAATTGTTGAGCCTATAATTGGAGCTCCTATTCAGATTACATCAAATAGCCTTGATGTAGGTGGCGCTACCAATCAATCTGTTACCTTTACGACATCTGGTACGGTTAATTCCTCTCAGCTCGATTATTTGGGCACTGTAAACGTAGACAAATTGAGTGGGAATACAACTCAGGTAACTATTTCCGATATTAGTAAGCAGTCTCTAATCGTATCTTATCTCTCAAGAGCCCTTGATGCAGAAGTGGTTCCCACAAGTACTCAGAACGGAGTTACCTACGAAATAAGGACTTCAGTCACTGAACAAAAGCTTGAATCTTTGCTGGAAAAGGTTGGAGGTTCGATCCACAAGAATGAAGATGGAACTTCAACTTATAAAGAAGGAGTTACCACTGCAACCAGAGATCTTACAAAGAACATCCTTAGTGACAAGCTGAACTCTCTAGGTCTCAAAGATATTCCTGTCAGGACTGTAGGGGACCAATATATCCTTGTTGATTTTGCAGGCATCGACTTGGCAACTGCTAAAGAGATAGCTGAAAAACCTGGAAAATTTGAGATCAGGATTCAAACTACTGGAAATGAAACAGAACATGTCCTTTACGGTCAGTCTGTTGTAAGTGTAGGAATTCCAACTTACCATGACCAACAATGGCACACTCCCTTTACTCTAAATGATGAGGGAGCCCGTACACTCCAGAAAGTTGCACTTCAAACTGGAGCAATTGACAATCCAGAATCCCATTACCTGATAATGTATCTTGATGGTGTTAAGATCTATGGAGCACCTTTAAGTTCCTCCGCAGCAGAGAAATTGCGAGAAAGTCCAATATATTCTTGGGAAGCTTCTACAGGCTCTGATGATGCTGCTAAAGCTGAAGCTACAGCACTTCAGGTTCATCTTCGAGCAGGAGCTCTTCCTGTCAACGTAGAGCTTGTAGGTTCAGGACATGTGGATGCGGGTCTTGGAGCGCAGTTCAAAACTGCAGCCCTGATTACAGGTTTTATTTCTCTTATTGGAGTGGCAGCTGTAGTTTACTTCAAGTACAGAAGGCCTGAAATTCTAATACCCATGGTTGGAACTTCTACCAGTGAAGTTATCATGCTCCTAGGAGTTGCAGCAATTATAGGCTGGCAGCTTGACTTGGCATCAATTGCAGCTATTATTGCTACTATTGGTACAGGAATTGATCACCTTGTGATCATTACGGATGAAGTGCTTCACGAAGGTAAACTCCCTCCGTCGAAGGTCTTCAAGTCAAGGGTCGGAAAAGCTTTTGCAATTGTTTTAGGGGCCGCTTCCACAAACGTAATTGCTCTGTCTCCACTGGTTGTAATGGGCTTTGGTACTTTGAAAGGTTTTGCAATTACCGCTATCATTGGTGTCTTTATAGGTGTGATTTTTGCAAGGCCAGTTTACGCTGTAGTAATCAAGGAACTTCTACATGTGGATGAAAATGGAAGCGCAAGTATAACTGAGTAAGAAGAGTATTTAAATGAAAAATAAAATTCTTTGAGTGAACTGGTATCCAAAAGCAAAAAATCAAGGTGGAGTGTATGCAGGACCTTTGGACTTTGAAATACAGGGCAAATACTCTAAAAGAAATGCTTGGAAACGAACACACTGTAGCCACGCTTTCTGAACTTGCCCAGTCCGGAATCTTACCCCACCTCGTTTTATACGGACCGGAAAATTCTGGAAAAACGACAGCTTCTCTTGCTCTCGCCAGGCAGCTCTATGGCAATACATGGAAAAACAACTTTTCGTACTTCAATGCCTCGGATTTTTTTGATCAGGGAAAGCGCTATCTTGTTCGAGATAAGCGTTTTGTGCGTTTTCTGGGTACCGACGATCCAAAGAAAATTTATAAAAGTGTAATCGATATATTTAAGTCAATCATTAATGAGTATGCAGGAATGGCATCAATTGATGCCGATTACAAGTTAATCTATATTGATAATGCTGAGTCCCTTAATTCAGACTCACAGCATGCTCTTAGGCGGATTATGGAAAAATATAGTGAAACATGCAGGTTTATACTTTCAACAACTAAACCTTCCAAACTTATTCCTCCACTCCGCTCAAGAGGTCTTCAAATTTTTTTCACATATGTTCATGATACTGTTCTGAAAACTCATCTTGAGAAAATTGTCTGTTCTGAAAACTTAATATTATCTGAGGGAGCACTTGGTGCTATCCTTTATTCTGCAAAAGGAAATGTTGCAAGAGCCGTTCAGACGCTGCAATTTGTTTCCTTACTTGCACATGGTGCAACCATTACTGAAGAAATGGTATATCAGGCTACTATGAAAGGCAGGGATGAAGCTGTAGACAAACTTCTTTATGCAGCTCTTGCAGGAGATTTTTCTAGAGGACGGCAGCTTATTGATGAAATGATAGTTGAGAAAGGGCTTTTAGGGGTTGAGATTCTTGAAGGGCTTTCCGAGGCTCTAGCAGACTCAGGAGAAACTGATTTGGATATTGCTCGCCTTGTTGTGAAAATTTCCGAAACTGACGCTCGCCTCAAAGATGCTGCCAATGACAGAATTCAG
The DNA here is from genome assembly GCA_024280975.1 of Methanosarcina sp. Taxonomy (GTDB): domain Archaea; phylum Halobacteriota; class Methanosarcinia; order Methanosarcinales; family Methanosarcinaceae; genus Methanosarcina. The sequence continues at coordinate 1,704 of JAMXLQ010000019.1, read as the reverse complement.
CTCGAAAAACTTATTTCTACTTTCTCTTAATTTTTTCTATTTTCTCTTTTTTCTCTTGATTCCTTAAGCTTCTTTACTCTCTTATATACACTTCTATTTAAAGCTCACTAAATATAAAAAAATATATATACTATGTCTGGTTATTCAAAATTAATACAGTAAAGTATATATATAATTAGCATTTATCTTTTATTGTAGATAGGCCAGAAGCTCAGGCTTCTCAGGAGTTAAGGGGCTCTAGCATACTTTCTAATTAAGATATGGACCTGGATTTAGGGATACATCCATCTGGATGAACCTGTGTTTTTTTAAGACGGTTCGGAGCCTGGAATTCCTTGAGTAGAGCAGGACTCGGGCCTTTTTGACAAATCCACAAATTTCCCTCCATTGCTCCCTGAATAAACTCCCTCATTTCAGGGAGACCATGCTCATGAGGCAGAATATGATTATAAAGCATTTCGAAAAAGGCAAAAGGTAATATTCTGCCTCCGTTTTAAAAATTGCCTGCCTGAACTTCCCCTTCAGGCAGGTATCCAATCAAGCTTTTTTCCAATCTTTTCAATACTTATAGTGTTTTACTGAGTGATAGAGAATCACAACAAAGAAAGCAACTATCACCAGCAAAAAACTGAAGAAACCAACAGGATCCCAGACAAAGCCTATTCCTGCACCTCCTTCTTCCCAGGAAACCAGTACTGCTCCCTGGAGCACTGTAGGTATAACTACACAGGTGAAGGCCAGCACGAAGATAAATACAATGTCAAAGACTTCTGTAACAATGCTTTTTTCTGTCATTTTTCAGCCTCCTCAGTCATAGTACCTGAAATCGAACATGTGGGTTTTTATCAATTTGCGCACACTCAGACAGCCAATTGCCTCGATTAAAATCATCAGGCCTACGAAGATCAAATAGAGATAAAAGAAGTTTTTAGAAATTTCCCAGGTTTCTGAAAGTACTCTATGAAGGACAAATCCTTCGACCCCTACAAGTAGGGCAAGCATGCCAATTATGAGGCCGGTATCTCCGTTCAGCTTGCTGTGGTATTTCCTTTCTATTGCATGGTTATTCGTTTCCAAAGCCTATTGCCTCCTTTTCTATCCTTGCCTTTTCCGAACCCTTAGGAAGGGGCCATCCCATTTCAGCCCAATTGTTTTCTGTAGTTGAGCTCCTGTGCCTGTGACTAAAGTAGAAATATGCGATGCCATAGAACACAAAGGCGAAGATCAGGTTATATTTGTAGCCCCAGAAAAGCGTTGAGAGAATTGTTATTGCGATTGCGATTGCAAAATAAGCAATATACGGCTGGAGAGGGCCCACAAAAGGCCTGACTTTGCTTGTGGTTTCAGGGAAGAGACTCCTGAAGCGGATCAGAGATAATGGGTATCAGCACATAGCAGAGCAGTCCCGAGATAATAGAGAAGGTAATAACCTGATCCAGGAAACCGCTAAAGGCAAACCCTATTGCACAGGCATCGTAAAGATCACGGCTCTATAAGGAGTATTATATCTTGGGTGCACTGCCGAGAACCATGAAGACACATATTTATCCCTTGACAAAGCGAACCAGGAGCGTGAGGAGTCACAGACGCAACCGTTTGCACTGGCAACGCAGGTCAGAAAAGTTCCAAGCCCCAGAGCAGCGATAAATATGGATAAGCCGCTGTTTTGAGCCGCTTCAAAAAGTGGATACACAGAAACCCCTA